>PFEE01000043.1:0-828 GCA_002793745.1 Candidatus Roizmanbacteria bacterium CG10_big_fil_rev_8_21_14_0_10_45_7
AATGGCAACACCATTAATGAAGGTGGTTGGCGTTCCACCTACTCCGCCGGTTTGCCCTTCTTGCATATCTTTGTCAACGCGATCGTTATACTTGTTTGCTTCCAAGCATGATCTAAATTGTTCTGTGTTTAGGCCGAGTGTTGCCGCTGCTTCAGTCATGCCATCCACGGTGTACAGAGCTGTGTCGCTTTCTGGTGGCTGGTTATCAAACAACCAATCATGCATAGCCCAAAATCCATCCTGCTCGTTGGCACATTCTGCAGCATTTGCGGCCACAATAGAGGCAGGGCCCAGGAATGCATAGTTGCGGTACGCAAGTCTTGCTTTACCGGTGTCTACATATTCGGTAACTATTTGCTTCATGGTTTCTTGATAGAACTTTTCGCAGAATGGACAACGGAAGTCTGCAAACTCAACTATCTCAACTTTTGCTCCTTTATCACCTTTTATTGGATATTGCCCTAGCCCCATCTCCACTTTAGGAGGAGGACCAGAAGGAACCGGCTGCCCTTGCGCACCAACAATATTTTGTTCCGGCACAGCACCACCTTTTTCAAGATATTGGATTTTCGTATACAGCATGCCAATCACAAAAGAAGCACCAATGAGCAATGTCACCAATACTTGATTAAGCGTGATGTGTTTTAAAAAAGATAATTTTGAAGTGATGTGGCTCAACGTATTTTTAGATGGAGTAAATTTTTTTACCATAGATACCTACGCAGTGTAGTAAAGTACGCATGCTTTGTCAATGGGGAGTTCAAGGGACACAGAATTTGCTAGAATAACCGAAATGAAACGGGCAGTTATCGTGCACTGTTGGGATGG
>PFEE01000043.1:877-8607 GCA_002793745.1 Candidatus Roizmanbacteria bacterium CG10_big_fil_rev_8_21_14_0_10_45_7
TTATTAAGATCATATGAGTCTACTATTCCGTAGCTGCAGTTTTCGCAAGTAGTAAGTCCGTTCGCGTCGCCACTATATAGCGTACCATTGTTACCATTTGTATTTATCGATGCTGTGCTGCCTGCAGTAAGCGTGACATTAGTAAAGGTAAGGAGGGTGGAAGTGATATGCTTTATTTCAACCGATATATTGACAAGACTTGCTGTGGTCATCGGTACCGATATTGGCTCGCTAGGGGTAAATATGGATGTATTGTTTTGCCGGCGCAAAACTACATTTGATGTTTTAAGTACTTCTGAACCGCGCAAAACCCTGACTCTGGTTTCCTGTTCTGGAAGTTCTGCTTTACTGTTTGTAATACCTTCGTATTTAACGGCAAAATTAACTTTAGAGTTAAGTCCGAACCGTCCTAGCATAGGTGTTTTTGTTAAAAGTAAATACGATACCGCATGATTTTTCCCTTGAAGCGCATTGAACCACCAATGTGAATTGATTTGTCGCTCTTTTGAATTACTACGCTGTCCCATTGGTGTTGAAGGAGATAAACAATGTAAAAATTCTAAATAACCATCCCCAAAGTAATCCACTGCATCAGTGGCTTGCGCACTATCCATACGTTCATAACTCCATTTACCGTTACTAAATCTTGAAGGAAAGTAAGGATGTTGGTCGAATTTACGTTCAAGTTGTTGATTTTGAAGTGCTTGGTAACGCTGGTAACCGATCGAAGAATTATCTGGATTAATACTATATCCATATGCATAGGCACTATTCTGCATAGCGGCATCAAATCCCCAATCCGTTACTCCATGGTAAATAGTAAAAACTGAATAATCATCATTACGAACCGTATATGTTGCGGGTGGTTTACATTCTGGATGGATAGGTTGGCCTGAGGAAGAAATAACTTTTATTTGATTTGCATCAAGCTCAAATTTATCATTCATTGTTCCCTGAAGGGCTGCAAGCATTTTATTTATTTTTTCCTGCGAAGGCATATTAGTGCGTATTACCTCCGGCATTTCTTGATTTAATTGTTTGTATATCATGGCAATTTCAGCCGCACTGGTCATTACTGATTGAGTATACAAAGCATTAGGATACATATTATGATTTGCCATTAAGTATGAATTTGTTGTAAAGGGGCAATCGTTTTCGCATTGGCTAAATGCATACCCGATAAGTTCTCCGGCACGTTTCCTGAATCGATTCCGAACCACTTCCGGTTGTCCAAATGGTTCCAGACTCTCATCGGGAAGTAATTCTGCAGCAGCAGTAAGATACGAGGCATCAAATCCTGCTTCTTCTCCTCGGCCATTGCCTTTATCTTCTCTTTGAAGTTTTTTATATTTTTCAACGGTGAAGTCAATGTCATCAGATGACAAGTCGTATGCTAGCTGTGCAAAGTTACTCAAAACAAGCTTATCATCATTAGGCATTGCTTCCCGCATAACATTTGCGGCTAATAAACAATCAAACCCTACAGCAGGACTTATCCAAAATTCCGGATTTAAAGGGTGCCTTAAATAAAATAAGTCAGTATGAAGGTCATTGTTATATTTATTTGTAACATTGAAGTACATCATTTGAAAGCCGCGATCATTAAAAAGAATCGGTTGTTGGTGAGCTTTTTGATCAATGCCATATAATGTTGCTAAAGAACAGACGGCCCTGTAATAACTGTTTGAAATTGTTAGTGGAGGACGGTTGCGAACGTAATTGTATAAGTTTCCATACGTAGTTACATTATTTACATAAAGTGGAAGAATACTTTTTATAAATTTGAGCTCATTATTGGCAAAGATTTCGGTTTGATTTTCCTCCGTTTCACTATGGATGGCGGCATTAGATCGATATATCTGCTTTAATTGATTCTTATTTATAAGAAGTATTAAAAAAATTACGGTAAGAGTAATAGCTATTAAGCTCGCGAGCGGGATATTTTTTTTATTCATACTTTTTAATTATCGTACTAGATTTTAAAATCGATTTGTTAAAATAATGCTATTACATGAAGCCAAAACTGTATTCCTACGATCTTACCGATTGGCTCATTGCTAAAGCACCGGCACAGAAGCGGGATGAAAGTAGGCTGTTGGTATATGATACTAAAACGGCAAAAATAACATTTGATATTTTTCGCCATATTGCACGCTACGTTCCGGCAAAAAGTTTGATGGTTCTTAACACGGCATCGGTTATACCTGCCCGCATTACGTTGCATAAACAGACCGGCGGTAAAGTCGTATGCCTGTTTTTAGTGAATGAACCCGAACAGAGACAGAACGAAATGAGGGTCATGGTTGACCGGAAAGTTACTGTTGGTGATGAACTGTTATATGAAGGAGTGACTATTGGAAAAATTACAAGTCACGGTGAAGCGGGGATATTTTTTATTTCATTAAAGTTAACAAGAAAAGAACTTATACATTTACTCAATAGCAAGGGAGTAATGCCTATTCCTTTATATCTGCGGGATACAAAATTGGAAGAGCCGCGTATTAAAGACCGCTATCAAACCATATTTGCAAAGCCCAAGGAAAGTCTTGGTGCGGCAGCAGCTCCAACGGCAAGCTTACATTTTACCAATGAAGTTTTTGCATCTTTGAAAAAGAAACATATTCACCAAAGCTACATCTCTTTACTAGTTGGGTTGGGTACGTTTGCCCCGCTAACTAAGAAACATATGGATGAAAATAAACTACATGAAGAATGGTATGAGATTTTACCCACAACCCAAAAAGAACTTAAGGATGCTTCAGAAATAATCGCGGTGGGTACTACCGTTGTTCGTGCTCTTGAGTCTTATGGAATGACAAAAAAGCATATTGCTTCAACCGATATTTTTATTCATCCACCGTTTTCATTTATCTACGTTGATCATCTCATTACTAATTTTCATTTGCCTAATTCGTCACTGATGATGTTAGTTGAAGCATTTTTGCAATACAAACAAGCAAAGCATCATTTGGTAGAGTTATACCGCATGGCAATTAATAAGGATTTTCGTTTTTATTCATTTGGTGATTCGATGATCATTCTGTAACTATATGGAAACAGTTTTTGCTTTTTTGAGACGGCATGCAATATTGCTATTAATAGCAATTACCTTTATCGTGTATATCCCCAGTTTTTTTGGCGGTTTTTTATGGGATGATGAAGATTTCGTATTCGCAAACCAGGATGTTACGGATTTTAATGTAGAGAAATTCTTTACCGACAGTGCCACTGCAGGCCGCGGTAAAATATCAAACTATTACCGTCCGCTTCAGCTTATAACATATGCTGTTGAGCATAAACTCGTCGGATTTAGTCCATGGTTTTTTCATTTTTCTAATGTTCTCTGGCACATTGCAGCCGGTGTCATGCTTTATCTGGTACTGAAAACCATACGGATACCTTGGGGACTGGCCTTTGGAGCTACGCTCATTTTTTTACTGCATCCCATCCAAACTGAAGCGGTTTCATATGTGAGCGGTAGATCGGACATGATGTTTGTTTTTTTTATTTTACTTTCTTTTCTATGTAATCAAAAAAAAGAAAAACAATTTATTATTCTCAGCATTATTTTTTTTACGTGTGGATTATTATCAAAAGAGTCTGCGTTGCTTGCATTTGCATTGTTTCCTATTTTGAGCTCCATTCAGTATGGCTTTACGCGCGAATTTTCGCGCGCGATAAAACGGTTTATACCCCACCTCATTATTGGATTATCTTACTTGGTTCTGCGATTGAGCGTGTTGGAATTCAGTTCCACTCAACAAGCATGGGAAGCGGTGGGCTATAGACTATATGCTACATCCCTACCGGTGCGTTTAGCGACTTTTTTTAGAAACTATTTTTTTTATTGGCAAGTGTTGTTGTTTCCATTTGATTTACATATGGAGCGGGACGAATCGACGGTTAAAATTGTTACTTCTATGGTGAGCAAATGGACGGGATTGTTTGTCTTTACGCAGGTATGTTTAATGGGCGCGATAATCTGGCTGTATAGAAAAAGCAGAACCTATGGACGGATTGCTTTGGGGGGATATCTTGGCATGCATGCCGTCATGGGATTTTATTCGGGTCTTATTCTGCTTAATGGTATTTTTTATGAACATTATTTATACAGCGCCCTGCCTTTTGTTGTCCTTTTTTTAGGCACGTTTATTGCTGCTGCTCAAGTCCGTATACGAACTATTGCTCTTCTCCTTATTGGGATTTGGATCTTGGGTTTTGGGATTTATTACCATATTCACCGCCAATTTGATTGGCAAGACCCTATTCGTTTTTACACGCAGACGTTGGAGTATGCTCCCCGCAGTGTCCGTATAATTAATGGGTTGGGTATGGCGTATGCCCAGGAAAAAAAATATGATCAGGCGCTGGCAACGTATAAATGGGGCATCTCGGTATATCCTACTACACCGAATTTTCATCATAATATAGGAAATCTCTATTATCGGCAGGGTAAATATAAACAGGCGGAGCAGTACCTATTGAAAGCCCTGGAGGTAGATCCCCAATTTTATTTTAGCGCACAGCTACTGGTGGATCTGTATACTAAGGTGGGTAATAAAAACAAAGCGGAAGCAATTATACAACGCTATTATGAGGATTGACACGTTTAAACGAGCGATAGCACGCCGACAAGCAGATATGGTTGTGGTGCTTGAAGATCTGCATGACCCGCACAATGCGGCAGCGATCGCACGCACCTGCGAAGGATTTGGTATTCAAAACCTCCATCTTATTTTTGAGCATGAGCCATCATTTAACCCAAAAAAATTAGGCAAATCCACTTCGAGCTCTGCTAATAAGTGGCTCACATTCCATAGTTGGCGTACGACAAAAGATTGTTTTGACAGTTTAAAAAAAGAAGGCTATTCAATTATAGGAACTACACTTACGCCTGATGCCATAGACGTATACGCATACGCCTGGCCTAAAAAAATAGCACTGGTATTTGGCAATGAACACAATGGATTGAGCGACTATGCGACACAACATTGCGATGCAAAAATAATGGTTCCTATGCAGGGCATGGTACAGAGCTTTAATGTTTCGGTGAGTGTGGGGATTGTGTTGGGAGAAGTATTTAGAGTGCGAAGTAAAAAGAAAGGAACTGAACGATATATATCAGAGGCTGAGCGCGCGCTTCTTCTTCAGGACTTTCTTAAACGGTAAGTTGGGAATATTGATGAGCTTTTCGAGTGCTTCCCATCGTTGTTTTTTTACGTTATGCTGCACGGAGTCTTGCATAGCTTTTGTCGCAGCGGTAAATGGACGCTGTGAATACATTGAAATATAAGCTTTAAAAAAATGCACACTTTGGCACAAAGTGTACGTGTTGTTAAATTCCTCATCTGATTCATCACAGAATCCGACAATAATGTCAGTGGTAAACTTGACGCCGGGAACAGCGGCTTTGATTTTTTGTATAAGCGCAAGATACTCTTGCCTGGTATACCATCGATTCATGCGCTTCAGTACAGCGTTATCGCCTGACTGCACGGGAAGATGAATAGTCCGGGTAATGTTTTTGTTTTGGGCTATTATCGCTATAAGCTCGTCCGAAAAATCCCAAGGGTTTGATGAAATAAAATCAACTTTGGCAAAGCCCATCTGGGCAACTTTTTTCAATAAATGCGGAAATAAGGTGGGAAGACGCTGGCGACCCAAGTGTTTTACGTAGGTGGGTACCATGCCCTGCCAATCTTTAATTTTTTTGCTTGGGCTCTTAAAGTATGTTTTACTTAAGTCACGCATGACCTGAATATTATCACGCCCTAATATAAGATCAGCTCCATAGGAATTGACGTTTTGTCCCAGCAGCATAATAGCAGTGTATCCCCGCGTCTTAAGGCTACGGCATTCTTCAAGAATATCCTTGATAGGCCGGCTTATTTCGCGTCCTCGGGTAAAGGGAACCACACAAAAGGTACAAAAATTATTGCAGCCATTTGAAATAGGTACCAGCCCCATTTGTTCATGCTCCATGCGCACGGGTTCATAATTAAATCCCACTTCTTCAATGGGCATAAATTCATCAACACCGGGCAAGATGGAGTGCAGACGTGCAAGGTATTTGCCTGAGGAGTCCCGAAAAGCCACGCCAACCATACAACCTGTCACAATAATTTTCACAGTTCTCCCGTGTTTTGCCGCATCGGTTTTAAGTTGTGAAAGGTTATTGATAAGGCCGTAGGCTTTATTCTCGGCCTTTTCGCGCACCATGCAGGTGTTTACGATAATGTAATTTGCGTCATTATAGCCACGGGCGGATTTCATGCCACGTGCTGCAAATGCGGCGTGTATGCGCTGCGAATCAGCTTCGTTTTGTTGACATCCAAACGTTTTAATGTAGTACTTCATAAATAGTAGTCATGTCATCGCGTATTTCTGTAATACAAAATACAGAGAATGGGGTTCGACCATTAGTACGACTTGGCTTAATTCCTTGCGGAATGTGCACCTGTCGCCTATCAACCTCGTCAATCTCCGAGGGGTCTAAGGATTCCTTATCTTGGAGTATGCTTCGCACTTGAGATGCTTTCAGTGCTTATCACGTAGCAATCTAGCTACCCAACGTTGCCCCTGATCAGGAACAGCTGGTACACCAGGGATTGCTCCTTCCCGGTCCTCTCGTACTAAGGAAGGTCCTCCTCAAGAATCCAAACGCTTGCACCGGATAGAGACCGAACTGTCTCACGCATGAAATTCCATCTATTTCTAGTGGCATGGACTATATCTTCATCCCTCTGTTTAAGGGAGCCAGCGTGTAGTCTCTACAGGGCTATTCCAGTTTTATACAGTAACGAAGAATACATGTTAGTATATTTCTTCGTCTGGAAAGCTTCCCTCGGTATTACCATGATCGTCCAGTTCATAAAACGATCGAAGGTTTCACCGATATAGCTAGTACTAATACAATATTGCTACTGTAAAACGCAGTGTTATCTACGTTCTGAACCCAGCTCGCGTATCACTTTAATGGGCGAACAGCCCAACCCTTGGAACCTGCTCCAGCTCCAGGATGTGATGAGCCGACATCGTATGTTATTCCACTATTACTAATGGCATGGACTATCTCTTCATCCTGTTCAAATCAGAACAGGAGTTGGCGTATTATAGCAATCAAAAGAAAGCTATAAGCTCTTTATGTCAGAGCAAGTCTCTACAGGGTCATAACCCAATTTGTATTTCATAGAAGGAATGAGTTTATTTGCAATTAGTTTTTCTAGCTTTGGGAAACTGGATTTCATAAATCGTATTCTTTGATATATTTTGTCTTTATTCAGTTTTGCTTCTAAACCGATTGCTTTAAGCGCTTTTAATAAACGTTGCTGACTCATTAGATCAAACTGTTGACTATTAAGATATATATCGCTTTGCCTACAATAACTACCATCATCCATAAACCAAATTGCTAGGATTAATGAGTCTAACTTGAGTTTTTCTGGAATAACCTTCTTACCATCATGATAAAAAGATTTATGTAACCTAGTTAGATCTTTTAGTTGTTTTGTAGAAAAACGATACGCAATTCTTCCGTTATTACTTGTCCTCAACTTTGGAGGGCTGATCGTAATCCGTTTTAATTCTAAGAATTTCCAATCAACATAATCTTTTTGCTTACTAGAATGGTTTATTTCTAAGTAAGCATTACTTCTACCTTTTACAATTCTTAAATAACCATCGCCTAAAATTGAACCGATGATTATTGATTTCTGTCTTTGAGTTAGACT
>PFEE01000039.1:0-6094 GCA_002793745.1 Candidatus Roizmanbacteria bacterium CG10_big_fil_rev_8_21_14_0_10_45_7
CAAGTACTCGTTTGAGGTGCTCATTAACGGCAAAACACTGCATACCTACGACCTAACCACCTTCTCAAATAATGATGTATTTGGCAACCAGCCTCCTCTTTTTGGAAAGGTTGTACAAAAAAATCTTAAGCCATACGGTGACGTGTTAGTGCAATTGCGGTTTCCCGACATCAATAAAACCCAAACCTATACTGCTATTACGAATGCTTCAGGTAGCTGGATCATTGCTGTGCCCATTGTTAAATCCGACAAAGGAGAACTGAAGCAACTTGCACCTGATGACATGGTAGAATTGCGTTTTACCGATGGCCAAAAAACAACATTACTACTTGCCACAGTGGGACAAACTGCACCATTGCGCACCGTTATTTTAGGACAACAATATAATCTCAATACGGATGATTCAGTGTTGGGGGAATATACACAAACCGCTACCAAGCTACAAAAAAATCTACAGATTCTATTTCCACAAGAAGGAGCAGGAGTGCCGTCGCGGTTTATTCGCGCCCGCGGCATTGCTCAACCCAATACCGCCATTACTATAGCCATCTCACCAGTCACCGGCACCACCGCAACGGTGCGATCAGATGAAACAGGCGCCTGGTCCTATCAAAATGCACTGCCGCTGCGCGCCGGTGACTATACCCTCACTGCTTCATCCCTGGTTGAGCAGTCCTCTACCCTAGTTCACTTTACCGTCACCAAAGAAGGTGAACAGGTGCTGGGTGAAGCAACCGGATCGGCAACCATTACGCCGAGTATCTCACCTGACATCACCACAGTACCCAGCGTCACGCAGCCTCAGGTGACTCAAATTCCCACACTGATGCCCGTCACCCCGAGCCCTGCCATTCCCAGCACCGGCAGCTTTAACAACCATATGCTCATTATCGCCGCATCTGCCTTTAGCCTTTTAGGATTAGTTTTGTTACTATATTAGGTATGAGTGGTATTGGAGTGCTTGCATTGCCTGCTGTTGCGCTGCTGATTACGACCGGAATTTTCGTGTATCAGCTGAGACTGTATTTACGTGCACGGAAAAAAAACCAGAAGCCCAATATTCCTAATTTTAATATTGGGCCTTTACCAAGCCCTATTCCTGTTGCTCCCGTACCTCAGAAACACACCGAGAAAAAAATACCTCAACCGATTAAAAAAGCCAATACGACTTTTTACTACGCCGCCGCACTGGTCGGGGTGAGTCTGGTTATTGTTATGTTTGTAACCTTGTCGGATGAGCCGTTTACGTTTATTCCGCGGGCCAGCTCTCCCTCGCCTACGCTCGGGATTTCGCCGACTTTGTCGGCTCAATCCACACCAACTGGAAATTTAGGAACAAATCCCAGTCCGTCAAGCGTACCCATCAACTATGCGCTCACCCCCACTGTTTCAGGTTCTCCCACCATTGCTCCATCGGTAACGCAAGCCGGCGGTACACCTCAGCCAACCAAAACTCCCACTGCTGCGCCACCTACGACTACGCCTCGCCCCACTAAAGCAGCCAGTGCTTCTCCATCTCCAACGCCGACGCCAAAAACAATTGCCTATGTACCCAATGCGGTGCGTCCCTCATCTGTTTCAGCGATTTCGCCCACGCTTACCCCAACAACCAGGCCTCAAATCACGACTACACCGGGAGTTAAAGTAACGGTCACTTCGGGCGTGACGGGCCAGGTAGGGGAGATACCGCAATCAGGCATCATTAACCCCAGCCTGTTCCTTCTCCTTGCTGGCGGGTTCATTCTGTTCCTTGGATTCCTTTTTTAACCATAGGGTCGTATATTTACACGCAGGATATTGGTCACACGCATAAAAACGTCTGCGTTTTTTTGAAAACCGTACCACCAACTCACCTCGCGGCGAAGCGGGCTCACCCTTACCGCATTCAGGACACATTACGCCGGTCTTTTGTAAAAACTGTTTCGTAAATTTACAATCAGGAAATCCGGTGCACGCATAGAATTTACCAAAACGCGACATTTTAATAACTAACGGTTTACTGCATTCCGGGCATTTCTCATCAGTGGTTTCCTCAACGCGGATTTTTTCAGTAAGTTTGGAGGCCGTTTCAAGCTGTTTGGCGAGAGACGCATAAAATACGCCTATCATTTGCTTCCAATTTTCACTCCTTTGCGCAATCCTGTCAAGGTCTTCCTCCATATGGGCGGTAAACGTAACGTCAAATACCTGTGCAAATGATTCGCTTAATACATCGCTTATTTTAGCCCCCAATTCCGTAGGTGCCAATGAACGCTCCTCCTTTTTTACATACTGCCGCTCCTGGATAAGCGACACAATAGGCGCGTAGGTTGAAGGGCGTCCTATTCCTCTTTTTTCAAGTGTTTTAATCAGTGTTGCTTCGGTATAGCGCGGCGGCGGCAGGGTTTGTTTCTCGGTATGGGTTAGCTGCGTTAATTGAGCTTTTTCTCCCTGTTTTATAGCCAGCGTGCGGGTATCTTTATGGTCTCCGTATAATTTCAGGAAGCCTAAGAATTCAACCTGTTCATGCTCTGCGGTAAACTGGTCACGTAATGCGCTCTCTACCACTATTTTTTGCCTGCGCACCTGCGCATCCTTCATCTGAGTGGCAATAGCGCGGGCGTAAATGGCGTTATACAGCTTTGCCGCCTCAGGTGCTAATTCCGCAATTACGCTCTGTTCTACATCGGTGGGCCGTATGGCCTCATGGGCTTCCTGTGCATGACTGTTTTTATTTTTATACACGCGGTTGGTTTCATGCAAATAATCTGCACCGTAGGTGTTAGTCACCTGCGAGCGGGCGCGGCTAACAAATTCATCAGAAAGTGTTAAAGAATCGGTGCGGTGGTATGAAATATGCCCATTTTCGTACAACTTTTGGGCAATGCTCATGGTTCGTTTTGCGCTGTAGCCAAAGTTGGTTGACGCAAACTGCTGCAGTGTTGACGTAGTAAACGGCGGCTGCGGACTGCGCGCCACCACCTCTTCTTTTACCTCAGATATAACATACGTTTCCTTGTTAAGGCGCGATGATTCATCCTGAGCCATTTTTTCATCACTGATGTTTGAGACCCTGATCGAATAGCTTCCGTCAAATAGTTCATGCTTTTTGGTGGTAAAAAAAGGTTCACTTTTGAGCTTTTCAAGGTCGCATATCAACGACGGTACCGATCCCGCATTAAATTCAGCATTAAAGGTGAAATACTTCTGGGTGGCAAAGCCGTTACGCTCTTTTTCACGCTCCACCACAAAACGCAACGCGACTGTCTGTACCCGTCCGGCCGACAGCCACCGCTTTGAAAAACGGGTCCATAGGTAGGGAGATACTTTATACCCCACCAGGCGATCCAAAATACGCCGGGCTTGTTGTGCATGAAACAGGTGAATATTTACGTCCCGCGACTGCGTCAGTGCATGTTCAAGTGCCGACTGGGTAATTTCATGAAACACAATGCGCTTGATGACCGCTTTAGGTACTTTTTCCTTAATGAGCACCTCCAGATGATACGCAATGGCCTCGCCTTCGCGATCAGGATCTGTCGCGAGAATAACGGTTTTTGCTTTTTTAGCTTTGCTGATTAATTCACTTACCAGCTTCTGCTTTCCCTGCAGTACCTCATAGATAGGTTCAAAGTCATGTTCAACATCAACGCCCAGTTTTTTTGCGGGCAAATCACGCACATGGCCCATACTTGATACGATCTCAAAAGCCTTGTCATCGTGCTTGGCGCTGCCCATCAGTTTTCCGAAGGTACGCGCTTTGGTTGGTGATTCAACAATTAATAATTGCATAAAGACCCATTGTACCATGTGACTCTTTGTATATAATGGGTGTATGTCAGAAATCGACAGTCGGTTATTGTTTAATGAAGATAATATTGAAGTAACAAAACCCCGCACCCCGGTAACACGGTTTGTTGATTTTGCCTTTGATGTATTGCAGCAAATCGCATTGGGTGCTGCTTTTTTTGTTATTTTTTACATGTATATTATCTCACCCAACCAGGTGAAGGGCAGTTCCATGTATCCTACGTTTCATGACAAGGAATATATTCTGACTGATAAAATCAGTTTTAAGCTGCGTGATTTGCATCGGGGAGAAGTCATTATTTTACAGTCGCCCGATAATCCTGATGTTGATTTTATTAAACGAGTGATTGCCCTGCCCGGTGAGCGCGTTAAAATACTTGACGGCAAGGTATATGTTAACGATACACAATTGCATGAGCCGTATATTGAAGTAGAAACGCCCACGTTTGCCAATGGATTCATACTCGAGGGCGAGGAAAAAACGGTACCTAACGGTAACTATTTTGTATTGGGAGACAACCGCCCAGGTTCAGCGGATTCGCGTGAATACGGCTTCATTCCCCATGATCATGTGATTGGCCGAGTCCTGTATCGTTACTTCCCTTTATCACGGGCAGGTGCGATCAAAGATCCCCAGTACCCTTAGCCTAACAGCTTGCCTACCGCGGTGCGCAGTGCGCGAAATCCAATGATACTATAGGGGAATGATAGGGTAAGCATAATGTGATGCTGCCGGCGTGTAATGCGGGTATTAAGTTTCATCGTACTGGAAAGATGCTCTTCCAATTTTTTGAATTCCGGAGCAATTTTTCCGTACATGCGTTTCGTTTTGCGTTTAGCGTCAACCGCCTTCTCGGTACGCCGTACCGAATAGCCATAGCGCACCACATCCTCAAATAGCTCCAGCATATCCTGCGAGTCGTCGAGTGTTGACAGTGCCCGGGCATGCCCCTCCGAAATCATATTGCCTACTACGGCATCTTTAACACTGTCGGGCAGATGCAGAAGACGCAAGTGATTGGATACATAACTAGGGCTTTTATGAATAATGGTTGCGATCTTTGATTTACTTAAGGTGTGCTCTTCAATGAGTTGGCCCATAATCTGAGCTCGCCGCAACGGATTGGTTGCCGGTTCTCGAATGGTTGCAATAAGATAGTCTAGGTTACTCAAGGTTGTACTGAAACCACGGTCTTGCCGTGATGGGTTGAATACTGTACCTGTCCCGCGATACCCGCGTATAGCGTAAAATCTTTGGCACGCAAAACACCAGCTCCGGCCTTATAATTTGACCCGCGCTGTCGCACAATAATCATGCCGACAGTAACATTCTGGCCGTGGTTTCGTTTTACGCCTAAACGCTTTGATATGGAATCTTTATTGATTCGCGCTGATCCTCCAGCCTTGGTATGTGCCATCTTCTATTTACTTACTTTTAACGGTAATGCCGGTAACTTCAATTTCAGTCAGCAGCGGTCTAAATCCACGTACTTTACGGTACCGTGATTTTGCCCGAAAGCGTGCAACGCGGATCTTATCGCCCCGCTTGGTAGCCACAATTTTGGCCTTAACAACCCCACCTTCAATATAGGGTTGTCCAATATTAAGCTTTTCTCCATCAATAATGGCCAGCACTTTGTCGAGTTTAATCTCCTGCGCTTCTTTGCCCTCAAGGCTGTCTACCACAATACGATCGCCCGAGGCAACCATATATTGTTTACCACCAGTAAGGATAACCGCACGCTGTGTCATAGAATGACTATTGTATACTACCGCGTGTAAAATCGCAAAGTTATTTGGGAAGGGCGCATCTGCTACAATACCTACTATGGCCGGTAAAAAACCTAAGGTAGTCGTCATCGGGGGAGGCACCGGAACCTTCGTTGTATTGTCAGGCTTGAAATCAGCTACTTCCCGCTCAAAACATCCTTCAGAACTTGCTATTACCGCCATTGTCACCATGATGGACAGCGGGGGCAGCACCGGCAGGCTCCGTGACCAGTACGGTGTGTTGCCTCCGGGTGATATACGCCAGGCGCTGGTTGCCCTGTCTGACTCCGACGAGCTATGGCGCAAGCTGTTTCTCTACCGGTTTGAGGAAGGCGACTTTAAGGGGCATAATTTCGGCAATATCTTTTTAGCTGCGCTTGAGCGCATCAGCGGAAGCTTTCAAAAAGCGCTCTATATGGCGCAGGAGGTACTACAAACCAAAGGAACCGTTATACCAGTTACCCTTAAGCAAGCCAATATTGTGGCGCATCTCACGAATGGAACCGTCATTCACGGCGAACGGCTCATTGACGAG
>PFEE01000039.1:6132-7871 GCA_002793745.1 Candidatus Roizmanbacteria bacterium CG10_big_fil_rev_8_21_14_0_10_45_7
AGAAAGCGTGGATCCCAATCCCGAAGCGGCACAGAAGTTGCTTGAGGCCGATGTCATCGTGGTCGGACCGGGCGATATATACACCAGCATTCTGCCCAATTTCCTATTCCCTGAGGTTGCCACTGCCTACCACAACAGCCGTGCCCAAAAAATATATATTGCCAATCTTATGAATAAGAAAGGGCAAACCGACAACTACACTCTGCAGCAATATGTTGACGCGTTTAAACCTTACTTGGGCGAGCGTCCCTTTGATACTGTTGTCATCAATACAACTCCCGTCCCCGCTGAGCAGCTCACGTACTATAAAGAGCATGGAGAAACACCCATTATCAATGATATTTCCCAAAATGCTCAAGATATGCGTATCATCACCAGTGATCTTTTGTCCCCCAACCGACCGGCAATAAGCGCGTCTGATGTTGCTCGCTCTATAGTTCGCCATGATCCCCATCGTCTTGCAAAAACTCTGTTACAATTAATTTATGATGCAGCCCCCTATTCAGAAGAATAAAAGCGTAGGCATCACGCATGCTCTCCGCGGACTGCTGTGGGCATGCGGGGATCAGATTAATCTTAAAATTCAGCTCACCATTGCGATTATCGCCATAGGTATGGGTGTATCGATTCATATCGATACGATCGAATGGCTGTTTATTGTAAGCGCAATTGCGGTTGTCTTAACCACCGAACTGCTAAACACCAGTATTGAACAAACGACTGACGCGATTACTCAATCGTACAGCACCTATATTAAACGAGCTAAAGATACCGCAGCGGCCGCAGTGCTGATTGCCAGCGTGTATGCCGCCGTAGTGGGCGCCATTATTTTTATGCCTAAATTGATATGACCTCATTATATTTGGGTATTCTGCTTTTTTCTTTTTTTGTTAACTCGTTCCTTATGATTCCCTACATTAATTTCCTTTATAAACTGAAGTTTCAACGTCAACAGCAACACACCAAAGATCCGTTTGGCAGACTCACCTCAGTATTTGATTTCTTTCACAAAAAAAAGGCCGGCGTGCCCGTCGGAGGAGGTTTTTTGGTGGTATGCACCACGACGATTCTGCTTATTCTATTTTTGTTCCTGTTTTACCTTTTTGGCGTATCCATTTCATCGGTGTTTACCAGCGCCATTAAAGAAAGCGTTATCGTATTGTTCTCGCTGATATCATTTTCACTTCTGGGATTGTACGACGACATCAAAAAAACATTTGGAACTAAAAAACAGGAATTTTATGGACTCCGGCTGCGCCACAAGCTGATTATTCAACTGCTTCTGGCATTTATTATCAGCGTCTGGATCTACGTATGGCTCGGCATTGACTTTATTAACATCCCTTTTTTAGGCACGCTACAACTCGGGCTGTGGTACATGCCACTTGCCCTGTTTACCATAGTGGCATTCACCAATGCATTTAACATTACCGACGGCCTTGACGGCTTGGCGAGCGGAGTATTGCTCGTTGCCCTGTTTACGCTGTGGATGATTTCGTACGCTATTCTAGACACCATCCTTTCTATGTTTATGGCAATCTGGATTGGAGGGCTTATCACCTTCTTGTACTTCAATGTATACCCAGCCCGTATTTTCCTGGGAGATACCGGAGCCCTCTCATTCGGAGCCGTATTTGCCGTTATCGGCCTGCTGCTGGGTAAACCGTTGCTGCTCCCCATTATCGGCTTCATATTTGTTATCGAAGCAGGATCATCGCTCATACAACTTTTGAGCAAAC
>PFEE01000051.1:0-4469 GCA_002793745.1 Candidatus Roizmanbacteria bacterium CG10_big_fil_rev_8_21_14_0_10_45_7
ACGCTGATGGGCACGCCCCATAACGGAAAGCGGTGCTTGTCATATTTAGGCAGCTTTGAGACTTGCTCGGCAATAGCTTCTTCGTCCACGGTCAGATAGGCATTCAGTGTCGGGTTCAGCTGGGCAATGCGCTTCGTATATGAGGACACTACTTCCGAAACCGATACCTGTTTTTCATCATAGGCCTGGTGGAGAGAATCAATAGTGTATTTCATGAGGTAAATGTATTGCCGGTCGTAATAAAATGCGTTCCATCAGTTTTGGGTGCGCCCGACAACGCTTCTTTTTGAGTAAGCTGCGTATGGGGCATATCGGCAGTTTGAAACTGATTTTCCAAACCATTGGTTTGATAGGTTGGCTCAACCTGTGAGGTATCAATTGCCTCCATGGTATTAACCGCCTCAAGTGTTTGACTGAGTTGTGAAGTAATGGTTGCTTCCTCGCTTTCAGTAACGGTTAGCTTAGACAACTCAACCAGATAGTCGATGTCATGCTTTGAAAAGTCTTTTTTAACGTTTTTTGTTGCCATTTTTTGAAATTTTATAATTTTGAAATTTCAAAATTTAATAAGTATTTTCTGTTTTTTTGGATGATTTCGTCGTTAAGCGGCGCTAAATCAATTTTTTCATTATACGTAACCAAGAGCGCCTTAGCAAGAAGGAAGTCGGCAATCATCGGGTTACGTGCGAGAATTGGGCCGTGGAGGTAGGTTCCGATCGTATTTTGGTACACAAAACCTTCATGTTGGTCGGTGTCATTGTTGCCAAATCCTACAACCGTTTTGCCTATGGCGTCAGACGTTTGAGGAATAACCGTGCGACCTCCATGATTCTCAAATCCGATAAGGTAGTAGGGTTTATTCGGCGCATGGTATGGGGCAAAAATAGGGTGGGTTACCTTTACTATAATGTCTCCAATAAGACGCTTCTCACTTTCTTTTTTTTGCTCAGTGTAAAAGGGAAGGATAGAAAGGCCGGGAAGTTTTTTACCGTCGGCTGTTACATAATACTCACCTAAAAACTGGTAGGCGCCGCAAATAAACAAGGCTGGCGTTCCATGCGTAATTTTGTGTTTTAATACTTTAAGTTTTTTTCCGGTTAAGTCCTTACTCACTATTTCTTGCTGCCAATCCTCAGCGCCACCCATAAATAATATATCCGCCTTTGCAAGCTCACTTGAGGGCGTATCAACACTTGCTTCAATAATTTCGGTTTCTATTCCTCGTGACTGCGCCCGGCTTGCAAGCAGCATCACATTGCCCCGGTCGCCGTAGGTATTCATCAGGTCGTAGTAGAGCCAGACAATGGTGAGTTTTTTTGTAGGCATTAAGCTATTATACCGTTTCTGCATGATGTATGACTAATTCACACTATAAGCCCATTTAAGGTGTTGACAACCTTCTCAAACTGGTGAATAATGGATACAAATGGTGTTTTCTGGTGAACACGGAATGGCAGTGACAAGCGGGGGCAGAATAGCGCTTCCTAAAAAGATACGGGAGGGGGTTAAAGGAAGCACATGCGTGATTACCAGAGGATTTGACCAGTGCTTGGCAGGGTACGACAAAACCGATTGGGAAGACCGCTCACGGGAGTTTCTTTCGCAATCGCTCATTGAAACAGCAAACATGGCCGTCAAACGAATGATGTTCTCGGGAGCAGTGCAGGTTGAACTTGATGAACAGGGACGATTCGTAATTCCTAAATCACTGGCAAGCTACGCCCAGATTGGTACCAAAGTCGTTATTGCCGGTGTCGGCGATCACTTTGAACTATGGGATGCAGGCAAGTGGGATGCGTACGCAAGGCATGCGCTTGAGGAAGTGCACAGTATGAGCAAACAGACCCATGGATAAGTATCACACACCGCTGTTTGCAGCGGAGATAGTCGCTCTTTTACAGGCGCACAACTGCAAAATCATAGTAGATGGCACGTGCGGAGAGGGTGGGCATACCCTGACTTTCCTAAAAGCAGGCATGCAGGTAATATCTATGGACTATGACACTCGCCTTATTGAGCGGGCTCAGGGTCGGCTCAATAAAGAAGGATTTGGTGACACGAAGGTACAGCGGGGAAATTTTGCACAAATGCAGGATGTGGTGCGAAGAAGTGGACATGGATTGGTTGACGCGGTGCTGTTTGATGTAGGCATATCGCTGCATCACATAAAGGCACTGAAAAAAGGATTTTCCTACGACAATAGCGAACCGTTGGATATGCGCGCCGACAGCAGCGCCACCGAAACGGCCAGCGACTATATTAATAAGTTAACCGAAAGCGAGTTATATGAGCTTATTGCAACGGGTTCTGAAATTACCAGTAGTCGAAGACTTGCTCACCTTATTATTGAGCGACGCGGACGTGGTCCGCTAACCACCGTAGGAGACCTACGTATGATCGTTAAACAATTAGGATACAGCGATAAAGAAGAAACTATGATTCTTGCCCGCCTCATGCAGGCCTTTCGTATTGCGGTCAACAACGAACTGGGATCGCTGAAAGAGGGACTTATTCAGGCTTCAGAGCTAGTACGGTCGGGAGGGCTTGTTATTACTATCACCTTTCATTCCCTTGAAGACCGAATGGTGAAACTGTATTTTAAAAAGCGTTCGGATTTTTCTGCGGTGCTGTCAAAGCCTCATCGCAACCTTGATTTACCATTTGCGGAGAGCGCGCAACTGCGGGTATATGCAAAACAATAATCAACAGAACTATAAAAGAACGATTACCGTTTGGGTAGTTATTATCATGGGATTATTCAGCATCAATATGGTATTGTCACATACCCTGTTTGTGACCAATACCAACATTGCATCGCTCGAACATAATTTAGTTGAATCGCAGCGCATGCTTCAGGAGTACCGGGTGCAGATGGCCCGGGTTACCTCATCGGAAATCATTTTAGCGAGGGCTAAAAAACTGGGATTTGTAAAGAGCCCGACGGTACTCTACTTGATGAATAATGAATTTGCGAAGAGATGAACCTGGTACGGCTTGTCTTCTTGCTGTTTATTGTTTCATTTGGTTTTGTCATCCATCGTCTTTTTGTCATACAGGTGCTGCATGCCGATGCCTATATTCCTATCCAGAAATTCTTAAAGGTAGAACGGGTGTTGTCGTTGCGGGGTGAGATTCAGGACGTAAGCCATAATCCTCTGGCGGTTAACCGTCGGGTGTATACGGTATACGGGAATACCAAAAAACTAAATGAGGACCGAGGCGTGGTTGATAAAATTCAATCAATCTTGAAGATAAGCGACGCGACGATGAATGCCACGTTGCGCAAGAACAATTGGCAAAAAATAGCGTCAGGCATAGACAGCAAAGTAAAAGACACCCTGGGCACTTATTACCCCACCTATCTTAACTTGGAAGAGGAGTGGATTAGAAGCTATCCCGAAGGATCTTTATCAGCACACTTGCTCGGTTTTGTGGGGCGGGATGATGTGGGCAATCCGCAAGGATATATCGGCACGGAAGGATACTTTGAGCAGGAGTTGCGGGGATTGCCGTCAGTTGCTGAACGTGAATCGGATATTCGGGGAGTATCACTTATTGGTGGAGCCAATGACCAATCAGACGGCCGTTCGGGCTTAACCATACGCCTTACCATAGACCGTACGGTACAATCGTTTTTAGAGTCATTATTGTATGACGGCGTTTACCGGTATACCGCCAAGCGGGGTTGTGGAATAGTAATGGAGCCGTCATCAGGCAAGGTCCGCGCTATGGCCTGCGTTCCGGCGTTTATACCGCGCAATTACTTTATGTACCAGGATATCGACTTCAGCAATCCGCTTATCTCAAGCGTATACGAACCCGGCTCAACGTTTAAGCCGTTGGTTGTGGCTATGGGGCTTGAGGAAAAAAAGATTAAGAAAAAATCGATGTTTGATGAAAGCGGACCGGTACAGATTGGCGAATATGCTATTCGTACCTGGAACAATGAGTATCATGGCACCATATCACTTTCCGAAGTGCTTGCTCAATCATCAAACGTAGGAATGGTGCGGATTATTCAAAAAATGGATAAGGGACGAGTCGAGAATTACTTGAAGCAGTTGGGCTTGTATGAGCAGACCGGTATTCAGTTGCAGGGAGAGGCCCTCAGCCTTATAAAAGACAGTAGTGAATGGTATCCGATTGATTACGCCACGATTGCATTTGGGCAGGGCATTGCGGTTACCCCTATTCAACTGGTTACGGCATTCTCAACACTGGCAAACGGCGGCTATCTTATTCCTCCCACCATTGTTGAAAGCATGACTGATGAAACCGGCAATGACATATTTATTCTACCCAGTAGGCACCAGCGAGTATTTTCTACTCAAACCATTACCATTATGCAGCGTCTGCTTAAGAATTCCGTTGATAAATCCGAGGCAAAGTATCCGCAAAAACCTGAGGGGTATAGCTTCTGCGGTAAAACCGGAACGGCACAAATCCCGATTGAAGGCCATTATGACCCC
>PFEE01000051.1:4538-4752 GCA_002793745.1 Candidatus Roizmanbacteria bacterium CG10_big_fil_rev_8_21_14_0_10_45_7
ATATTTATCATGTATAGTGAGCCGGAAGGATCGATATATGGATCTGAAACGGCAGCGCCCACCTTCTTCGAGATGGCTAAAAAGCTTATTTTGTACTATAATATAGGTCTTCAACGCCCATGATACATACACTAAAAAAAGTTATTTGGTTTATTAAGGCAGGGCTAGCAAATGTACTATACGGATTTCCCTCTCAAAAAATATGCCTTATCGG
>PFEE01000051.1:4807-12578 GCA_002793745.1 Candidatus Roizmanbacteria bacterium CG10_big_fil_rev_8_21_14_0_10_45_7
AACTACGATGATTTATGAGGCATTGGTAGCCATGGGCGAAAAAGTTTCATACATCAGCACAGTTAAGGCAAACATTGCGGGAAAGGCCTATGATACGGGGTTTCATGTGACTACTCCCAGCCCATTCTTTATCCAACGCAGCATACACCGGGCGGTTCAGGCGGGATGCAAGTATTTTGTCCTTGAAACTACGTCACACGCTCTTGATCAGCTACGGGTGTGGGGCTGCCACTATCGCGTGGCTGCACTGACTAATATAACCAAAGAGCATCTAGACTACCATAAGAGCATAGAAGCTTATGGAAAGATAAAGCTGCAGCTGATTAATAGTGCGGATATTGCCGTAGTAAACGCCGATAATCCCACGCAGTATCTCTTCAAACATTTGATCAAGAATAAAAACATATGGTTTAGCAGCGTACGGAAAAAAGCGGACTTCACCTTTAGTGAATTAACGAACTCCACACTGCAATCATTGAGTGGATTCCAGCGGGAAAACGCACTGTTAGCCTATGGGGTGTTGCGGGTACTGGGTTTTAAGAAACGTCAAATTTTAGGACCTCTGGCTCACTTCAAAGGTGTTGAGGGAAGGCTTGATTACATTGAAAAAGGAGGGAAGCGCTTTGTGGTAGATTTCGCCCATACACCCAATGCGTACCTGCGGCTGTATGAATATATTGAACATGCTTACTCATACAAGCGTCTTATCCATGTATTTGGTTGTGCGGGTTTACGTGATAAACAGAAACGGCCTGTTATGGGACGCTATGCAGCTCAGCACGCCGATGTCATTATTTTGACTGAGGAAGATTACCGTACTGAGCCTCTGGAGAATATTTTCAATAATATTGAAGCGGGTATCAAAAAGGAAAAGCATCATGAAAAAGATGTGGGATATTTTTGTATTCCCAACAGACTAAACGCCATTAAAAAAGCCATTTCCCTGGCGCGCAAAGACGACCTTATTTTGCTTACCGGCAAAGGGCATGAAAAAAGCTTGGCTCGGGGAAAGCATGAAGACGATTGGTATGAGTATGACGCTATTGATAAAGCACTTGCCTCATGAAGCAGTATCCCGCATTTCCCATTACCCACGGATGCACTGATCGAACCGATGGATCGTTTGGCAGTCGTGATGAACGCCAGCAATGGTTTGCCCAGCATTACCCCCATACACCCTATTTCGAAGTGCATCAAAAACATACAGGCACGGTTCTGGTGCTTGATGGCAAAGTTCAACCATCAGAGGCATACAATACGACGGCAGATGCTATCGTTTCAAAGCAGAAAAACATCATTATGGCGGTAAAAACAGCAGATTGTGTACCGGTGTTACTGTACGACCCAGCAGCGCAGGTAGGGGCAGTCATACACAGCGGGTGGAAGGGGACATTGGCAAATATTGTCCAAAAAACCGTTCATGCTATGAAGCAGCAAGGCGCATCAGCATACCACATACAGGCATTTCTGGGACCGGCTATTAATGCGTGCTGTTATAGCGTGTCGGATAAGCGCATAGCGGCATTCACGGAAGCCGGCTTGCCGGTCCATGGCAACTCGCTATGCTTGGCAGAATTGGTTGCGATTCAGCTTAAAAGGGAGGGTGTTGACGATATAATCGCGCCCATTACCTGCACCTCATGCCAGTCTGAGCGATACTTTTCCTATCGTCGCGAAGGCCCGGATCATGGTACAATGATTTCGTTCGTATGCCTGTAACAATAGTACAAAAACACTTTCATCTGGTTGGCATAGAGGGCGTCGGTATGGCAGCCCTTGCGCTTATACTTACCGATAAACACCTAACCGTATCAGGATCAGATACCGGAGAAGGTTTTGAAACCCGGGAATTATTACAAGCGCGCTCAATCACCATTTTTGACGGTTTTTCTACTGACCATGTGCACGGGGCAGATGTGGTGGTGTATACCGGAGCTCATGATGGCGAAAAAAATATCGAGGTGGTACAGGCGCGAAACCAAAATATCGAGGTTAAACCGTTGGCCGTAGTTTTGGGTGAATTGTCGAGAGAGAAGCTAACGATCGCAATCTGCGGTTGCCATGGAAAAACCACCACGACTGCACTGGCTGCAAGCATAGCCCAGCACCAGCATGAAGACCCCAGCTGGTATGTAGGCGCCACCACATTCAACCAGCGTCTTCCCGGAGGTGCATGGAACAATGCCGGTAATCGTGTATACATGGAGGCAGATGAGTATGTGATTGATATAGCTGCGGGCAACCGGAAGGCAAAGTTTTTGGAACTAACACCACACGGTGTTATAGCAACGCGCTATGATTATGATCATATTGATGCATATCAAGATGAAGCGTTACTGCAAGAGGCGTATGCAGCGTTCTTTGCCCGTATTCCTAAAGATGGGTTCTTAGTAATAAACGGTGATGATGAAACATTGCTTCGTCTATCTCAGGATGCAGCATGCACGGTGATTACGGTTGGGTTTAATCAAACCAATGAGGTGGTTATTACCCCGCTTCCCATGCAGGGAGAGCTACAGCAATTTTCACTTTCTCATAAAGGAGAAGCAATGGGAAACAAACCATTCACGCTTTCGTTATCAGGGCTTCATAACGTTCTTAATACCGCACTCGTGTTAGTTGCGCGCAGACAGGATCAGTTGCCCATTGATGGCCTCAATGAACGGCTATCGTCATTTACCGGCGCTCATCGACGTCTTGAAAAGATAGCTCAGTTGGATGGAGTGCACGTATATGACGACTATGCCCATCACCCGACAGAAATTACGGCCACGATTGCAGCAGCACGACAACGGCATCCTCAAGCGCGTATTGCAGTACTGTTTCAACCCCATACGTATTCCCGCACGAGCCATTTTAAGTCTGAGTTTATCGATGCTTTAGTTCATGCTGATGAAGTGGGCCTGTTGCCCATTTTTGCCTCGAAACGAGAGCGATCATCAGCTCATACCATTACCAGTGAGGAGTTAGTACAGGAAGCGCAAAAGAACGGACATGCGGTGCATTCGGTATCAGACGGTGAAGCAGGTATGTTGAGCTGGCTTGATCATTGGTACAAGCCCAGTAATCCCTGGGTTATTATTACCATGGGTGCAGGAAATGTCTATGAGTATGGTCGTTATATAATTACGTATCTACAAAATGTTACCGATGCCCAAAGCTAAACAGATACTACAAAAAAATATCACCATTGGAACACTGCGGTGGGATGTGCCATTAAGCTCCCTTACCACGATGCGTATCGGCGGACCGGCATGGGCAATGGTGCAAACCGATAACGTCGATGAAATTCGTTGCGTATATGATCTGGTTGCCCAAAAAGAAATCCCCCTGTTTGTTTTAGGGGGAGGTTCAAATGTGGTGTTTCCCGATGAGGGGTATCCGGGCATCATCCTGAAGCTTCCGCTGGGCAGTATCAGCACCGAAGTGCGGGATAAGGATCGAGTTGCGGTGACCTTTAGTGGAGGATATCTATCCCAATTGGCTGCTCAAAAGACCGTTGATTTGGGTCTTACCGGATTTGAAAGTATGTACGGCCTGCCTGGCACATTAGGAGGCGCGATTGTGATGAATTCCAAATGGCCTGCGGGCAAGTTTATGACCGGCGACGTACTGGAATCGGTTCAGTACCTGCGGCCTGACGGATCACTGACTACCATGCGCCACGATGAGCTTGACTTTTCGTATGGGCACAGTAGCCTGCAGAACAAAAAAGGTATCGTTACCCAGGCAACGTTTGTGTTCTCCCAAGATGACCCGAAGGAGGGAATGAGGCGCTGTATGGAAATAATGGAATACCGAAAAAAAACACAGCCGCATGGGGTGAAAACAGCCGGATGCGTGTTTAAGAATATTGGGAAAAATGAGCAAGAGCTGCATGATTTACCCTACGGTTCGTCAGGGTACTTGATTGATCAGGCAGGGCTCAAGGGCACTCGTATAGGCGGGCTCACGGTGTCAACCGTTCATGCCAATTTTTTTGTCAATGACGGTACCGCAACCTACGCCGATTACCGGGCACTAGTTGAGAAGGTTCGCCAAACAGTATATGATAAGTTCTCTGTTAAGTTAACAGAGGAAGTCTATGCAGTACATCATTAACGGCGGAAAGCCACTTTCGGGAACCATTGAAGTTGCGGGTGCAAAAAATGTAGCCCTCAAGCTGATGGTTGCCGCATTACTGTTAAAAGGGAAAACGACATTGACTAACGTTCCCCGTATCCGGGATGTGGTGGCGCTGGTTGCTATTATCAATGCGTTGGGCGGTAAAGCCGCATTTACTGATGAACATACCCTTGAGATTGAAAATACCCTTACCACCCATGTGGTGCCGCTGGAGTTGGCGGTACGCATTCGCGTTTCATTTTTGTTAATGATTCCGCTGCTGCATACGTTTAATAAAGCGTATGTTCCCAATCCCGGAGGTTGCCGATTGGGAGCGCGCCCGGTAGACCGTTTGATCGAAAGCATTACTACGTTTGGTGGTAGCATTTCTTACTCATCAGAAGACGGGTACTATTATGCGAAGGTTGAACAGTTTACTCCCGGTGAGTATACTTTTGCTAAGGCCAGCCATACCGGGACTGAATTTGCCTTAATGAATACGAGCAGAATAAAGGGGGAAAGCGTGATTCATAACGCTGCGCATGAGCCGGAGATTGATGAGCTGATTACGTTTCTTAACGCAGCCGGAGCCCATATTGTGCGTGACGGTAATGACTTACTGGTTGAGGGTAATAATGAATTGCATGCGGTAGAACAGCGCATAGGAAGCGACCGTAATGAGGTAATATCGTTTATTGTGCTTTCAGCATTATTTAAGGGTGCCATTACCATTCATAATGTTGCGCTTAAACCCATAGAAACCTTTCTGGAATATTGCAAACAGGTGGGAATACGCTATTCGGAGTCCAACGGCATGTTCGACCTGCAGGTCGAAGATGCCATTTCACCCAGTGATGTAGTAACCGCACCGCATCCGGGATTTATGACAGACTGGCAGCCATTATGGGCCGTGCTCATGACCCAAGCGCATGGAGACAGCACCATTCATGAAACCGTATTTGAACAGCGGTTTAATTATGTACAAGAATTGAACAAGCATGGGGCTCATATTGAATTTTTTGATCCGCCGGTTACCGACTCCAGTAGCATCTATCAGTTTGACGTTCCACCAGGAACAACGCCCGTTAACCAAGCAATACGTATTCATGGTCCCACCAAACTGCACAATGCGGCAACCGTTATAACCGATATGCGGGCCGGTGCGTGTTTGTTGTTTGCTGGGCTTATTTCTTCGGGAAAGAGCGTTATTAGTGGCGCTGAGCAAATAGAGCGGGGCTATGAGGATTTAATAGAACGCCTGCAGAAGTTGGGAGCCGATGTTCGATCCATTGAAGAGTAACGTGAAGGGGATTCGGCGGTCGGTTATCATGCTGGGAGTACTATTGGTGCTTTTTATTGCGCTTTTGTTGCTTCAATTTGCCGTAACGCGCTCCTTGATGAGAATTGCACAGGAAAAAAATGCATTGCTGTCAGGATTATTTGATGTGCGTGGGAGTGCTCTCTATGAAAACGGCAGACAAATGATGGAGCAAACTGACCATGATAACGACGCACGCCGCAGAGCTTTGAAAGATTTTTTTACTCGGTATGACTCTCCACTGCTGCCCTACGTTGACACGATTATTGAGGTATCCGACCGAGAGGGTATCCACTATGGACTGCTGCCGGCCATTGCTATGGTTGAATCGGGGGTATGCAAAAAAATTCCCAAGGACTCCTATAACTGCTGGGGATGGGGTATTTATAGCAGTAAGGTTACCCGTTTTTCGTCCTATGGTGAGGCCATTGATACGGTTGCACGGGGCCTGAAGCGTGACTATATTAACAATGGCATGACCAGCCCGGCAGAAATTATGCGCTCATATAACCCCAGCAATCACAACAACTGGGCAGAGAATGTTCAGCATTTCCTGGACTATTTTTAAGGCTTAGCAGGCGCAGAAGAGTATTGCTAATTTGGTAGGCATATTGTAATATAGTTATATGGATATGCGCTATGAGCCAGCCACAACCGGAGGGGCCGAAGGGTCAGCATTGAAGGCGTATAGCCTTAATTTTACCCAGAGGGCCCGTCAGGGTAAACTCGATCCGGTTATTGGCCGCGATAATGAAATACGCCGGATTATGCAGATACTTACCCGCAGAACCAAAAATAATCCCATTCTACTGGGAGATCCTGGCGTAGGAAAAACCGCGCTGGTGGAGGGATTGGCGCAGCGTATTGTTGCCGGAGACGTTCCTAATATTCTGAAGGATAAGGAAATCATCAGTCTTGATTTGGCTTCGATGCTCGCCGGTGCTGCCTATCGGGGCGAGTTTGAAAAACGGTTAAAAAATTTATTGCATGAAATTGAACAATCCTCGGGTAAGTACATCCTGTTTATTGATGAGATTCATACGCTTATTGGCGCCGGAGGTGCTGAAGGTGCGATTGATGCGGCCAATATGCTTAAGCCGGCTCTTGCTCGCGGCGCGCTGCGTTCCATTGGCGCAACCACCACCGCTGAATATCGCCGCTATATTGAGAAAGACGCGGCATTGGCACGACGTTTTCAGCCGGTGCAGGTGGGGGAGCCCACGGCAGAGGATACCCTGGCCATTTTGCGGGGCATTAAACAGAAATATGAAATTCACCACGGCATTCAGATTGCTGATGATGCACTGCGTTCGGCGGTTGACCTGTCGAGCCGCTATATAACCGACCGTTTCCTGCCCGATAAGGCTATTGATTTGGTAGACGAGGCAGCGTCCGCGCTTAAGATAGAAATTGATTCAGCACCGTATGTGATTGATGAGCTGCGCCGCTCCATTATGCAGGAGGAAATTGAATTGGCTGCCCTTAAGCGCGAAAAAAGTGACCGCGCCAGTGAGCAAATGAAACTAAAGCAGCACAGCATAAAACAGCAAAAAGAACAGTTGAGTGGGTTAGAAAAAAAATGGGATGAGCAAAAGAAGATTATTAATGAACTGAACACGGCTAGAACCGAACTCGATGTACTGCAAAAGAAACTAGAAGAGGCACAGCGCGACGCGCTGCTCGACAAGGCTGCGGAGCTTAAGTACGGTAAAATCCCCGAGATGCAAAAAAAACTGGATGCTGCCGTGAAGGCGTGGAACAGTATTCCCGAGGACGACCGTTTACTTAAGGAAGAAGTATCGGCCAACGACATCGCCAAGATCGTTGCCCGTTGGACCGGTATTCCGGTTGAGCGGATGCTGATGGCAGAAAAAGAAAAGCTGCTCACGCTTGAAACAGAGATGCACAAACGGGTAGTGGGGCAAACTGACGCGGTAGACAGAACAGCCCGCGCCATTCGACGCTCCCGTGCAGGATTCGGCACCGCGTCAAAACCCATTGGTGTATTTTTCTTTGTGGGCCCCACGGGTGTGGGTAAGACAGAGACTGCTAAAGCCCTTGCGTATGCGCTGTTTAACGATGAGCGGGCTATGGTGCGAGTGGATATGAGTGAATACAGCGAGCCGCATAGCATTTCACGCCTTATCGGCGCCCCCCCCGGGTACATCGGCTATGAAGAAGGCGGCCAGTTGACTGAGAAGATCCGTCGCCGCCCGTATTCGGTGATATTGTTGGATGAGATTGAGAAGGCACATCCGCAGATTTACAACATTCTGTTGCAGATTTTTGATGAGGGGCGATTAACCGATGGACAGGGACGGGTGGTGGACTTTAAAAATACCATTATTA
>PFEE01000063.1:0-7557 GCA_002793745.1 Candidatus Roizmanbacteria bacterium CG10_big_fil_rev_8_21_14_0_10_45_7
CACATTAATGTTATCGCAGACGCGGCTTTTTCAAAGTCAAAGAAAACCAAAGATGCTTCTGCTGTTATGGCAGAGCTTATGGGAGAGCAGAGCAAAAAAACATTATTGGTCACTCCCCACAGCAGCGAGGCAAAGCGCATGTACGCCAACCTTACGAACGTTACGGTGACTGAAGTATCAGGTATGAACGCGTATATGTTGCTGAACCACAACCAGATGGTACTGACACCAGCGGTTATTGAGGAAATGAAAGTACAGTTTAGCCCGAAAGAGGCACAGAAAGCCTAATATGCATACACTGAAAAAAGGGATTATTACTGAAAAAGCAATGCTCATCAATAACGTGTATGTATTTGAGGTTAATCCCAAAGCAACCAAACAGGAAATTGCCACGGCCATTGAAGCAGCATACGGTGTAACCGTGGGCCCAGCCGGCGTACGTACTGCAGTGGTTAAAGGAAAAGTGAAGTCGGTAGGACGTAAGCGCATTCAAAAGAAGAAACCGCTTAAGAAAAAAGCCTACGTTACCCTTATTAAGGGAGACATTGCTGACCTGAAGGTCAAATAGAAAATTTGAATAACTATTTGAATACCAATCATGAAACAAACGAGAATTAAAGCATTAACGCAGATAGTATCCAACCACGCGTCAAGAGATAGCGCAGGACGGGTAAGCGTTCGTGGCCGCGGCGGTCGATCGAAACGGTATTACCGCATGATTGACTGGAAGCGCGACAAACGCGACATAACCGCGGTGGTACAGGGCATAGAATACGATCCAAACCGTACCTGTAACATTGCCCTGTTGCGCTATCAAGACGGCGAATTGCGCTACATTTTGCACCCCCAGGGGTTGAATGCTGGAGACACGATTATGGCAGGGGCCTCAGCGCCCATTAAAGTGGGTAATGCGATGCCGTTATCAGCCGTGCCAGTGGGTATTGCGGTTCATAATGTAGAATTGCTGGCAGGAAATGGCGGTATTTTAGGTCGCAGCGCGGGAAACGGATTAACTATTATCAGCAAAGAAGATGCTTATGTTATCGTGAAATTGCCCTCAGGAGAGCTTCGCAAGGTTCCATCTAGCTGTTATGCTACAATTGGAGAGGTAGATAACGAAGGAAACAAGCATAAGATCATAGGAAATGCTGGTCGTAATCGTCATCGTGGTCGACGTCCAAAGAATCGTGGTGTGGTCATGAGCCCTCGATCCCATCCACACGGTGGAGGTGAGGGACGCTCAGGTGAAGGTATGAATCCTAAAACGCCATGGGGTAAGCCGGCACGCGGGGTTAAGACCAGAAAGCGCAATTTGGCAAGCTCTAAGTTAATTATTAAACATCGAGCCTGATATGTCACGTTCACTAAAAAAAGGTCCTTACATAGACCAAAAATTGCTGAAAAAGGTGGAAAAGCAACAGGCCGAGGGACGCAGGTCCCCTATTCAAACATGGGCCCGAGCAAGTCAAATTCCTCCGGAGTTTGTGGGACATACCTTTACTGTTCATAACGGCAAAAAGTTTATCGAAGTATTTGTCAACGAGGCTATGGTGGGACACCGATTGGGTGAGTTCTCACCAACCCGCACCTTTAAGTCACACGGTCGTATTACTAAACGAGTTCTTGAAAAGACATAACCTTACATATGGAAAAACGAGTCATTATTAAATACGTACGCATGTCAGAAAAAAAACTGCGTATTTTGGCCGACAATTATGTTGGCAAGCGCGTTGATGAAGCAACGGCTATCATGGAGCTGGCAAACAGCAAAGGTGCAAAGCTGCTGAAAAAGGCAGTTGATTCGTGTGCTGCCCTGTTTACCAAAGATGAGGTGCCGCATTTGAAAATAAAGGGATTAATTATTGACAAAGGTCCCCGTTTTAAACGTTGGAGACCGGGTGGCCGCGGCGTTGCAAAAAAATATGAACATAAAAGTGCTCACATACAAGTAGTGTTAGAACATGGGAAATAAAGTAAATCCAAACGGATATCGATTAGGCATACTCCACACGTGGAGTAGCCGTTGGTTTGCGCCCGACAAACATCAGTACCGCAAGTATTTGTTTGAAGATGTGCAAATTAGAACCATGCTGCGTGAACGGTTTATGAATGCCGGATTGGTCAGCATTGAGATTGAGCGCAGTTTGTCAGGTATGCGCATTGTCATGAGTGCGGTGCGTCCCGGCATTATCATTGGCCGCGGTGGAAAAGGGCTGGAGGATTTGCGCAAGGTTATCTTGACTCTGCTCAAAGTGCCGGTCGCTGAACAAAGCAAATATACGTTGGATCTTAAAATTGAACAGTTTAAGAAACCTTTTCTTAGCGCGCGCTACACCGCAGATTATATTGCTGAGCGCATTATCAAGAATTTTTCACATCGTAATTTGGCTCACAACACGATGGATCGCGTTATGGAAAGCGGAGCAAAAGGGGTCAAGGTTATGTATTCGGGACGCATTAGAGGCGCAAGCATAGCGCGGCGAGAAAAATATCAGCTGGGTACCGTGCCGCTGTCTTCGATACGTGAAGATGTTGATTTTGCGCATACGCCCGCCCTTACTCGTAATGGGTATGTCGGTGTAAAAGTTTGGATTTGTAGAACCGCTACTACCTAAATATGTTACTTGCACCACGAAGAACTAAGTATCGAAAACAGTTCAGGGGCGTATTTCGCCGTATTGCTATTAAGGGTAATAACTTGAACTATGGTAAGTTTGGTTTGAAAACGCTTGAGTCATATTGGATAACCGATCGCCATCTTGAGGCGGTTCGTGTGGTGCTGGCACGGGAAACAAGAAAAATCGGGCGGTATTGGATACGCATTTTTCCGCACAAGCCATTTACGAAGAAACCGCCGGAAGTAACCATGGGTGTAGGAAAAGGCGACGTATCACACTATGTGAGCTCAGTCGTAGCCGGAACCGTGATGTTTGAGCTCGATGGGGTTACGACGGAGGAAGCAAAAAGAATCTTTAAAAAAGTTACTTCAAAATTACCAGTTCCAACGAAGGTGATCGCGCGCGACCATGAGTAAAAAAAATATTGCAACGGCAGCAGATTTGCGCAAAAAAAGCGATACTGAGTTGGCAAAACTACTGGCTGAAACACAGCTAGCGTGTGAGAAGGATATATTGGCTATGGCATTAAAAAAAGGAAAACAAACACATCTCGCAAGCCAGAAGCGTCGTTTGATTGCACGTTTGCAGACCGTGATAGCAGAAAAACAGTTTATACAAAACAATGGCTAAAAAATTGAATGGAATAGTGGTATCAACTAATATGAAAAAAACAGCTGTGGTTCGTGTTGAGGAACAAACGCGCCATCCGCTGTATAAGAAGGTTATTAAAAGTCATGAGCGGTTTTTGGCCCATATCGACCGCATTGAAGTAGCGGTAGGCGATCAGGTAGAGATGACCGAAACACGACCGATTTCAAAAAACAAGCATTTTGTCATTACCAATAAATTGAACAAAGCATAAACCATGTTACAGCTGCGATCAATGATAACCGTTGCCGACAATACGGGGGCAAAAGTTGCCCAGTTAATTGGCATACCCGGAAAAGGCAATATTAAAAAAGCCGGCGTTGGTATGATCGTGACGGTTGTGGTTAAAAAAGCGGATGCACAAGGGTCTATGAAAAAAGGTGATGTGTCACGCGCTGTTATTGTTCGCACTCGCAAAGAGTTTAGGCGCAAAGACGGTTCGTATATACGGTTTGACGATAATGCCTGCATTATGCTTGAGGCACAAACTGAAGCGCCCAAAGGTTCACGGGTGTTTGGACCCATTAGCCGTGAAGTTCGTACAGCGGGATTTGCCAAAATTGCCAGTTTAGCAACAGAAATTTATTAATAGGAGGACATATGAAACTACGCAAAGGCGATACAGTACAAGTATTAATCGGTAAAGACAAAAAAAAGCAGGGTGTGATAGAGCGCACCTATGCCAATAGCAACCGGATACTGGTAAAGGATATTAATAAGGTAAAGAAGCACATGCGCAAGTCTGAGTCGATGCCGCAGGGAGGTATTATTGAGGTAAACCGCCCGCTGTCAGTGGGCAAAGTTATGCTCGTGTGCCCCTCATGCAAAAAGGCAACGCGCGTGGGGATCGAAGTCGGGAAAGACGGTAAAAAACGTCGCATCTGTAAACAGTGTTCTAAACCATTATGATACACACAGAAGAATATAAACAGGTTGTTGAAGGACTCAAAAAAGAGTTTGGTTATAAAAATGTACACCAGGTACCAAAGCTTTTAAAAATAGTGGTTGGTATGTCGGTGACTGAAGCTCTTAAGGACAAAGGCGTGCTTGAAAAGGTGGCAAAGCAGCTGGAAATTATAACCGGGCAAAAGCCTCTTATTACCAAAGCGCGGGTCTCAATTTCTACCTTTAAATTACGAAAAGGAGCACCGATTGGCTTGAAAGTAACGCTACGGGGCGCCAGAATGTTTGATTTCTGGACAAAACTTGTTAGAATTGTACTCCCGCGTATGCGTGATTTCCGCGGTATTGATCCGAAAGGATTCGATGGCCAGGGAAACCTTAACATAGGATTTAAGGAACAGGGTATATTTGCTGATCTTGAATATGATGCTATAGATAAGGTGCGCGGACTTGAAGTAACGATTGTAACAACCGCAGGTACGAATGAAGAGGCACATCGGTTTATGGAGCGATTGGGTATGCCGTTTATAGGTTCAATAGAAAAACATGGCAAAAACAAGTGATGTCGTTAAATTTTTGAAGAAACAGAAGTATCCGGTTCGTATGGTAAACCGCTGTAGTTTATGTGGACGCAGCCGTGCGTATATCCGTCGCTTTGGTATGTGCCGCATTTGTTTTAGACGAGAAGCATTAGCCGGAAATATTCCCGGTATTGTAAAAGCATCATGGTAACCACACGTATTATCAGCGATCCCGTAGGGGACATGTTGATCCGCATGAAGAATGCGTCTATGGGAGGAATTGGGCAATTTGAAGTTTCTGCGTCACACGAGCGTGAGCGGGTGCTCTCTGTGTTGCAAAAAAAGGGACTCATCAGCAGGGTCGAAAAAGCAAAATCCGGCAACTTCGATGTATTATTGGTAACTCTTGCTGACCCCAATCGCGTTATTGAAATAAAGCGAATCAGTAAACCGGGCCGTAGACTGTATATTAAGCATAATGAACTATATTCGGTTAAAGGCGGAAGAGGTTTTTTGCTGTTAAGTACGTCCAAAGGGGTATTGACCGAATCCCAAGCACAAAAGATGGGTGTGGGCGGCGAGTTAATTGCTGAATTAGTATAAGGGCGAATATGTCTAAAATTGGAAAACAACCAGTGATATTGCCAGAAGGAACCAGCCTGCGGGTTGAGGGCTCAATGGTGCATATACAGGGACCAAAAGGTGCGCTTACCGTTACCATCCCACCGTTTTTTTCGGTGACGGTTGCTGACAAAACCGCAACGGTAGCGGTCACCAAAGAACGCGAAAACAGCTCAGCCTTGCATGGATTACACCGTACCTTACTGGCAAATGCCGTAAAAGGTGTTACTGCCGGGTGGGAAAAAGTACTTGAAATACAGGGAACTGGATACCGCGGAGCCATGGAAGGAGCCAATTTGGTGTTGCGTCTTGGTTTTTCGCACCAAGTGACGTTTACCCCTCCTGAGGGTATTGGGGTTGCTTTGAAAGGTAACAAAATTATGGTAACGGGCATCGATAAACAACAGGTGGGTGAAGTTGCCGCTTCAGTAAAGCGTATCCGCCCTCCGGATCACTATAAAGGAAAAGGTATTCGATATGTCGGTGAAGTTATCCGCATCAAGCCAGGCAAGAAGGCAAAGGCGGCTGTATAACAAAGGGAGATGTTTATTATGCTTATAAAAGGATTATTAAAACAAATAAAAAAATCACGTTTCCGAAGAGTAAAGCGCGTTCGTATGGCGGTTATGGCACAAAAGCGAGCTCGCCTCAGTGTATTTCGATCAAACAAGCATATTGCGGCGCAGATTATTGACGATATAAGCAAAAAAACAGTGGCGGCAGTCAGCGATAGGGGAATTATCGGCAATAAGCAGGAGCGCGCGAAAGCAGTCGGTCTGGCACTCGCTCAGGAAGCAAAGAAGAAAAAAGTTACTCAAGTGGCTTTTGATCGTGCCTGGTATAAATTTCATGGTCGTGTTCGGGCATTGGCAGAAGGCGCCAAAGAGGGAGGATTGCAATTTTAATTTAATACCATATGGAAGAACTACAAGAAGAAGTATTGCACATACGTCGTGTTTCAAGAAAAACGGTGGGTGGTAACCGTGCATCGTTTTCAGTGCTCGTTGGTGTAGGTGACCGGAAAGGAACGTTTGGATTAGGGCTGGCTAAGGCTCCAGAAGTGCCCATTGCTATTCGCAAAGCTACCGCGCAGGCGCGTAAACATGTAATTAAGGCAAATCTTAAGGGAACCACGATCCCCTATGACGTTGACTTTAAATTTAAAGCAGTACGTATTTTGCTTAAACCGGCTCCTCCTGGAACCGGATTAAAAGCGGGAAGTGTGGTGCGTCAGATTTTGTCACTGGCCGGTGTTAAGGATATTTCGGCAAAATTGTACGGCTCAAGCAACCGGCTCAATTTAAGCAAGGCTTTGTTTATGGTATTTCAGCAGTTAAAGAAACAGGTATAACCACGAATATGGTACTTCATGCATTAAAACCGCTCGTTGCAAGACGGCAAAAGCGTGTCGGTCAGGGATGGGCATCGGGTGCCGGAACATTTTCCGGACGGGGCGCCAATGGCCAAAAGAAACGCGGACAAATGTACTCTAACTTTACCGGCGGCCAAATGCTTATGTCAAAGGGTTTGCCTATGCTTCGCGGAAAATCTAAAAATAAGCCGTTGCATCGCCGCGTTACCATTACGTTGCGTCAGCTTGAGCGATCCCAGTATTTCAAGAGCGGTTCTCTGGTTAATCCTGAAGAGTTAATAAAAGCAGGTCTTATGCGTGTTTCGGAAGCTCATACGTCAATAGCACGTATAGTGGGAACCGGCGAGATAACCAAAAAACTCAGAATTGCCATCGGGGCAACGAGCTCGGCAATTAAAAAAATCCAACATGCAGGAGGAACGCTCACTCCTTAACGTCCTTAGAGACGTATGGCACAACCGCACCCTGCGGTCGAAGGTATTGTTTACCTTTGCTATGTTGTTCGTGTTCCGTCTTTGTTCATTCATCACGGTTCCATCGATTGATACCGTCCGACTGCGGGAGCTCTTTTCCACCAATCAATTCTTAGTGCTGCTGGATATTTTCAGTGGAGGCACGCTCGTCAACTTTTCTATATTGGCCATAGGGCTTAATCCCTATATCAATGCGTCTATAGCCATACAATTGCTTACTTCGGTATATCCTCCCCTGGAAGCACTGGCCAAAGAGGGAGAATATGGACGTTTTAAGATTAACCAATACACCCGTTTGCTGACACTGCCCATTGCTTTCTTGCAGGGCATCGGTATGTACTTTTTTTTGCTGAATCAAAAAATTCTTTCACCCTTGCCGTTTTTTGATCTGTTGGTATTTG
>PFEE01000063.1:7710-12736 GCA_002793745.1 Candidatus Roizmanbacteria bacterium CG10_big_fil_rev_8_21_14_0_10_45_7
TATTTTACGCCAAGCGGGTACGGGGAGGTAAGCTCTATGGCGGCGCAAGTAATTATTTACCGCTTAAATTAAGCCAGGCAGGCGTTATTCCTATTATTTTTGCCGTTTCTTTCGTCCTATTTCCCCAACTGTTGGGTAATATATTCGTCAGTTCGCCCAACGGAGTATTGCAGGGTATCGGCAGTTTCCTGGTTTCGTTGTTTGCAACCAATGGCATCGCGTATAACCTGATATATTTCTTCCTTGTGGTGTTGTTTACTTTCTTCTACTCGTCTCTGGTATTTAATCCCCAAAAGATCTCTGAGGAAATTCAGAAACAGGGCGGGTTTATTCCCGGCATTCGTCCGGGCAGTGCAACAAAGTTGTTTTTGCAGTCAACCCTGTATCGCATTACGGCAGTAGGCGCCCTGGCGCTTGGCTTAATTGCGGTTCTGCCCAATATTATGAGCGCCATTACGGGCTCTCAAAGCTACTTGGTGGGAGGAACGAGTATCCTGATATTGGTTTCGGTTATCCTGGAGACGTACCGTGTGCTACAATCATCGATTATTACTGAAGGTTATGATAAGTTACAATATCGTTTCTAATGAAATTAATACTCATTGGTATTCAGGGCGCAGGCAAGTCGACGCAGGGTAATGTGTTATCAAAACAGCTGTCCATCCCGTATCTTTCAACCGGACACATTTTTCGCCAGATGGCCACTGAGCATACCAAATGGGGACGGTACGTGAAAGAAACCATTAATGCCGGCATTCTTATTCCCGACAAAGAAACGCTTGAAATCGTACAAGAATACCTCAGTCGTCCCGAATACAAAAACGGATATATTTTAGACGGATTTCCCCGTAACCTGACTCAGGCAAAAGAGTTTCAAAACGGACTGACTGCAGTTGTTTACCTGAAGGTTCCCGATAAAGAAGCATTGTGGCGCATTGCCGGCCGTAACGAAAATCGTGCCGACGATACCATAGCGGGACTCAAGAAACGCATTGAAATATTCCATAGCAAAACCGAAATCGTTATTGATTTTTATCGCGAAAAGGGACTGCTCATCGAAGTTGACGGAACCAAAAGTATTACCGCTATTAACGAAGAGATTTTACGGCTGCTGGGCAAGCGCAACGGAAAGAACGGACTTATCAATTGGAAGCGCAAGGAGAAAGCAATTCTTGCCGTGGTGGGTCTTGCGGGCGCCGGTAAAACGGAAGCGACCCAATTTTTCCGCAGCAAAGGTTTGCCGGTTGTGGGATTTAATAAGATTATCAATTCGTATATTGATGAGCATAAATTGGAACATACGGAAGCAGTGCATAAAAAACTGCGGGTAGAATTCAGAGAAAAGTACGGCATGGAGGCCATGGCGGTATTAAGTAAGGATAAGGTTGCGGCGGCACTGAAGAAGGGCCCGTTTTTAGTTATCGAAAGCCTGTACTCGTGGGAAGAGTACTTATACCTTAAAAAACAGTTTCCAAAAATAAACATATATTTATTGGCCATATATGCCGATAAGCAGTTGCGCTATAAGCGGGTTAACGAACGCAGCTATCGCAAGGGTTTGGGCGGTGAGGAGCGTGACCTGAACGAGCTTACGCTGCAAAATAAGGGTAACCCCATTGCCTACGCTGATTTTTTGATATTGAACAACGGATCCATTGATGAGTTGCATGATAAGTTGGAAGAGGTATACCGTCAAGTTTATTTTGGTCTTCGGTGAGCAGCTTGTCTGCGAGGTACGATAAAAAAAAGTCAGCCATGCGCAACGGTGGCGCTTTATTACGGCGTGTCGTTGATATCCTGATTCCTTTCGTGCAGCCGGGAGTGAGCCTTATCGACATAGATCGTCGCGCAACCGAGCTCATTACCCAAGAGGGCTCAGAAGTAAGCTTTTCACGCGTTCCCGGATACCGATGGGCCACGTGCCTTTCCGTAAACCAGACGGTGGTACACGGCGTTCCCGATCAATACCAACTGAAATCAGAGGATGTGCTGAAGCTTGATATCGGGGTATTCCACGGCGGGTTTCATATTGACTATGGCGATACGGTGGTAGTGGGGGGTGAAGATGCCGCATCAAAAGAAACCAGACGATTTCTTGATGTAGGCCGAAAAACCCTCTTGGGTGCGCTCGCTTTAGTAAAGCCCGGAGTCCATATTGGGGTAGTGAGTGAGTACATCGGCACGCACATACACGAGGCAGGGTATAAGATTATTTACGAGCTTACCGGTCATGCGGTCGGGGTTGAGTTGCATATGATGCCCTACATTCCTGGGTTTTTGCAAAGCTCCATAGAGAACACCCCGCGGTTTAAGCCGGGGACTGCTTATGCTATCGAGGTGATATATGCGCAGAAAGATGACTCGGTGGTGCAGAAAAAGCGTGACGGATGGAGTTTGGAAACCAAAAATGGCAGTCAAAGTGGCTGCTTTGAGAACTCGGTATTTGTGGATCAAGACAAGGCCTATGTACTGGTATAAAAACCTTTTCTTTTAAAAAAAAGAGTGTTATAATGCTTTGTCTTAATGACAAATACGGATTTTGTGGTTCTTGAAGGTGAAATAGTTGAGAACCTACCCAATACACAATTTCGCGTGCGCGTTGATAGCACCGCAGCAGTATTGGCGGGGAATATCTTACTATGTTACCTTAAAGGAAGAATGCGTAAACATTATATAAAAGTAATGCCGGGTGACCGCGTTCGCATTGAGGTATCAAAGTATGATACGCAACGGGGACGCATTATCTTCCGGTTATAAAAAAATGAAAGTACGAGCGTCAGTCAAAAAAATGTGCGAAAAATGCACGATAGTAAAGCGTAAAGGTCGGTTACAAGTTGTATGCAGTAACCCAAAGCATAAACAACGCCAAGGGTAGCGAGTAAATAATAACTATATGATTCGTATTTCAGGCGTCAACATACCAGAAAAGTTACGCATTGATTACGCGCTTACCCTGGTGTATGGGGTCGGTCCGGGCCGTGCTATTGAAATCCTGAAGGAAACGAAGCTGGACGTTACCCGTCGTACGCATGAGCTGACTGACGAAGAGGTACGCAAGATTCAGATGTATATTGACGAACACTTTAAGGTTGAGGGAAATTTACGCTCGGAGGTAAATGAGAACATTAAGCGTTTGCGTGAAATTCATTGTTACCGAGGTCTGCGCCACATTCGTGGATTACCGACTCGGGGACAGCGAACCCGCTCAAATGCCCGTACCCGCAAAGGAAAGAAACACACGGTAGGCGCACTTACGAAAGAAGCATGGGCAAAAGTTGACCAGGTAACGCCCGAAAAGGGAGCGCCTGCACCAACACAAAAATAACATGGCAGCAGAAAAAGCCCCAGAGGCACCACAACAGCAAGTAAGAAAACAAGCCCGTTATGCAGCGGTGGGCCGTTTGTATATTACCGCAACATTTAACAATACCATTGTTACGGTAACCGACGAACAGGGTAAGACGTTGTGCTGGGGAGCATGCGGTAAAGCAGGCTTCTCGGGTACCCGAAAATCGACACCCTTTGCCGCAACGGCGGCCATCGAAGGCGCACTGAAACACGCAACCGAAATTCATGGCGTTAAGGCCGTATCAGTGTATATTAAAGGTATTGGCCCCGGACGGGATGCCGTGTTGCGCGTACTGCGCACGAGCCCCGTTGATGTTAATAAATTAGTTGATATGACGCCGGTCCCCCATGACGGCATTCGCCCTCGTAAGCGAAGAAGGGTATAAGCCTATGTCACGAATAAGCGTACCGAAAAACAAGCAAGCCCGCCGTGAAGGAGTGGATCTTTCGCTTAAAACACCGGGAACCAAGTCGCACGCACGACTCTTAAAACGCCTTAATGTTCTTCCGGGCAACAAAACAACCCGAAAATTCCGTGGAAAAATGTCTGAATATGGCAAACAATTGCGTGAGAAGCAAAAACTGAAGCGTATTTATGTGTTAACTGAGTCAAAGATGGCACGCTATTTCCGTGAAGCAGTAGCGCGAAAAGGTAATTCGATTTTGTTCTTGATTCAAAGCCTTGAGCTTCGCCTCGACAATGTCGTGTATCGAGCTGGTCTTGCTCCAACCCGTAATGCTGCGCGTCAATTGGTATCTCACGGCCACGTGACGGTAAATGGTAAAAAAATAACTATTCCCTCATACCCAGTGAACGCAGACATGCGTATTGCCTTTGGCCGTGCAGAAAGCTATGAGATTCCATACATTAAACAGCTTATGGAAGATAAGAACCGTTTTATGGTTGACTGGCTTGATCGCAGCGATAAAGAAGCAACCGTTAAGAGTCTTCCGAGTCAGGAATCATATGCCGAGCCAGTTGATATGTCGCTGGTTATTGAATTTTATTCCAAATTATAAATTTATTGGTATATATCTATGCTTATGCCTCAATTTAGCCTGACGGTTCAAGAAGAAACCCCGCTCAGCGGGGTGTATGTTATTTCACCGCTTCCTCGCGGATTCGGCCACACCGTGGGAAATATGTTGCGCCGCGTATTGCTCTCTTCTCTTGAGGGCGCCGCTATTACACACGTAAAAATCAAGGGCGTCAATCATCCTTTTGACAGCATGAGTGGCGTAAAAGAAGATGTTATTGCCCTTCTGATGCAGCTTAAACAAATTCGCTTTGCCTATGAGGGTGAAGGAGAGCAAAAGCTTACCTTAAAGAAAAAAGGTGGCGCAAAAGTCACTGCTGCTGATATTGAAGATAGCGCACTGTGCACTGTGCTCAACAAAGATTTGTATTTATGTGAGTTGGCTGATAAGGGTGCGCTTGATATTGAACTGTACGTGAATCGAAACGTTGGCTATATCGAAGCAGAACAACAGGAAGACAAAGGTTTTGACGTAATCAAAATGGATGCTGTTTTTTCTCCGGTAATAGCGGTAACGGTTGCGGTTGAAAGCACCCGCGTGCGCCGACTTACCAACAATGATAAGTTAACCATTTCAATCACAACCGACGGAAGCGTATTGGGCAGTGTAGCACTTAAAAAAGCCTCAGAGCTATTGGCTT
>PFEE01000026.1:0-5417 GCA_002793745.1 Candidatus Roizmanbacteria bacterium CG10_big_fil_rev_8_21_14_0_10_45_7
ACGACTGGAAAAATGCGCTTACCCTGCACAGAGGCGTGGACGAAGTGGATAAAGGCCAGTACGACAAGGCAGTTCGTACCGAGTTTATTACCGGTTGCCTCATGGCTTTTGACGAATCGGTCATACAAAAAACGGGATATTTCGATGAAAAATATTTCTTGTACTATGAAGATGCCGATTACTGCGAGCGCGCAAAACGTACCCGGGTGCCACTCATATATGATCCGTCATTGATTATATGGCATAAAAACTCCCAATCCACCCAGGGAGCAGGCTCCGTGTTTCAACAGCGCTACCAAAAAAAGAACCGATTGCGATATGCTCTTAACTATGCACCGTTTAACACCAAACTTCATGTATTATTAAATTACGTACGACGCCATGATTAAAAAAATATACATACTTCCACTATTCATTAGTGCCGTCTGTGTAGCACTTGCCGCTGCTGTTCTTATCAAGGCCGATATTTTGTTTCATACCGATATTGCCCGTGATTTTTTGTTGTTTGAAGATGTCGCAACCAATAACCCCTTAACACTCATCGGAGCACGGTCAGGAGGCATTGGCGGAGTATTTCACGGCCCGCTCTGGCTGTACCTTAATATGCCCGCCTATCTACTCACCAACGGCAATCCTACCTTGATCGGTTGGTTTTGGTTTCTACTGGTACTGCTTGCCGGCTTGGCTGTGTACTGGGTTGGCCGCAAGATGTTTTCTCCACACATAGGATTATGGGCAACCGCCCTCTATGCCTCGTGCGCGATTAACTATGCGCCGGTTATGTTTAATCCCTTTGGCGCGGTTTTGTTGTCCCCATTATTTTTTTACTTCTTGTGCCGGTACTTATCCCGCACGCGTATCTTTGATCTTCTTGCAACCCTATTTGTTCTTGGTTGCATTATTCAGTTTCAGATTGCTTTTGGCGGGCCTATTTTGGTTATCACTGCCCTTATGGTTCTTTACTCTGTTTTTCGGTCAAAAAAATACACGCACTTTTTCGGTTTTTTGATACTGCTTATTCCCTTAAGCTCGTATCTGTTGTTTGAATTACGGCATGATTTCCTGCAAACGCGTGCCGTCATGGGTTACATAGCAAACTCCGACCGCGGTAAAAATTTTATTTGGTCGCTGTTTTTTAACAGAAGACTAAATGGATTTTTGGGGGAGGGAATCGGCGTGTATCTTATTCCGCAACTCAATATCATCATTGCTGCCTTGGCTGTCTATATTGGGTGGAAGGTATACCCTCGGCTTTCAAAGAAAGATAAGCTGCCCTACCGCACTTTTGCTATACTGTATGGCGGGTACTGGCTGCTTACCTTGTTGTTTAAGGGAGATATTCTGGGCTATTACACCTGGCAATTTTTACCCATGTCGCTCCTGCTGATTGCGTCCTTAACCAAGCATATTCCCCGCCTTGCCTATTTGCTGATCGCGAGTGTGATTATCATTAATATCGGTTTTTCGGCTCGTAATGTATGGAAACTTACACCCGGTCCTCAAAACCAAGGCAGTTGGCAATTCTATAAAGTGCGTGCCCAAAAAATCTTTACAGATGCCCCTTCCCAATTTGGATACTTCATCTTTACACCGGATCAATTTGGTTACTCAGAGCGCTACGCGCTTCATTACCTGCAAGGGCAGTACCCACACAAGGTGGGTGAGGAAAATGTAAAAAAACAAACCGTATATTTGCTTGTTGCTCCCCCTCCCGACGATCGTCCGTTTTTTAACCATACCTGGTGGCAGGCAGAACGTGTTAAAATCACCAAGAAGCCGGTGCAAACATGGAATGACGGATATAATTTTAAAACAGAGCGATATCAACTTACCAACAAAGAACAACAAGTGCAGCCGGATTCGTCTCTTATTAATTCACTAATCTTTAGGTGAAAAAATATATTCTTATACTTATCGCCATTGCCTTTGCGGCAACACGTTTTTGGCAACTTGACCAGAGGATTATCTTTGATTGGGATCAGGAACAATTCTCAAACCAAATCTACGACATCATAACACTCAATAAATTTACCCTCCTGGGGCCTCGTGTCACCGATGACCTGGGTTTCTTTCTTGCGCCGTATTTTACCTATATCCTAGTTCCATTCTATCTGCTGACTAATCTTGATCCCAGCGCACTCATTATATTTATGGTTGCCATCAATTCATTATTTTTCATCGCATCGTACAAAATCATTTCAAAAATGTTCAGTGCTTCACACGCACTCGGTTTTTTGGCGCTCTGGACCTTTAGTTCCTACCATGTAAAGTATGATTCAATTCCCTGGTGGCCTATATACTTGCCACTGGGTGTTGTGTTGGTATGGTACCTCCTTAACCGTATCCGAACCAAAAATCGTTCTCTTGATTGGGCACTTTTGGGAGGCTCTTTGGGTTTTTTCAGCAATATGCATTTTCAATTTATCGTCATGGGCGTATTTTGCGGACTCTACCTATTCCTTATGTTTCGCAATAACAAAACCGTCGTGTTTGCCTGGACCAAAGCTGCCCTCGCAGTGGGATCATTTCTCATCATGTTTACTCCACTGCTGCTTTTCGATCTTCGCCACGATTTTCTTAACACCAACCTTATGCTTGGTTATTTTGTACGAAGTGGTACGGCAACGCAAAAAGATATGTGGGTATGGCGCGAAGTATTTGCCAACACGTTTATCCCCTACACGTATATGCGCAGTGTCGCGGTGAGTCTTATTATAGGAGCCGGACTGATTTGGGGAGCCTGGTGGCTCGGCAAAAACAGTACTGACAAAGCTAAGGCACTGTTTTTTACCGCCACCGCTTACTTATTGATCCTAATCCCAGTTATCTTTGCCGCCTATGGCAAACGACCTTCCGAATACTACTTTATGGTATTTTTCCCATTCATCACTCTAGTCATTGCTCATCTGCTCGTAAAACTTTCTAAAACAATTGCTGTAGTGTTGTTTGTATTCTATATACTAGGCAATATGGCCAATATACGCTACGAACTGGTCACCAATCCACAAGGCCTGGCCGCAAAAAAAAGCATTGTTATGAAAATCAAAGAGCGGGTGGGTGATAACAATTACACGATATCATTTGATGGCCCACCCAATACCGATACTGGGTTTAAATACCTGCTGAAAGTGCGCAGCATGCCCTACGGATTAACCGAAAACTACTCCATGATCGGCGTCCACATTCCCGCAAAGCCGGGTGATGTGGTGCAGCAACCCTATGGCATTACGATACCAAAACAATTGCTTGTCAAATAATGCGCATAACGGTTATTATTCACACCTATAACGAGGAGCATGCTATTGCCTCATGCATCGCCTCCGCAAGAATGCTTACCAAGGATATTGTGGTGGTGGATATGCACAGCAGCGATAAAACACGATCGATTGCGAAACGTGCTGGAGCCCGCGTTGTCACATTCCCTTTTTCACGATACGTTGAGCCGGCTCGATCATTTGGCATTGAGAAAACGGAACGTGCGGATTGGGTTTTTATTCTGGACGCCGATGAACACATAACCAAGGCACTGGCACAGGAAGTACAACGTACCCTGCCTACCACCCCCCATAGTTATTTCAGAATCAAACGGAAAAATATTTTTGGCCAACGGGCATGGCTTGCCCACGGAGGCTGGTGGCCCGACGCGCAAATACGGCTTATACGAAAAACCGACTTTATTGACTGGCCGCAGCGCATACATTCCACTCCCAAAATAAAGGGATCAATGGGTACGCTGCGCAACTCTCTGCTGCACTTTTTCCATACCGATCTATCGGGTATGGTAAAAAAAACAGTCGTATATGAGGCTATTGAGGCCGCTCTGCTCTATGAGGCAAGGCGCTCGGTATCTACAACAACCTTTATGCGCAAATACGTAGGAGAGCTATACCGGCGGTTGTTTAAAACCGCAGGTTTTCTTGACGGCCCTTATGGTGTTATCGAATCCATATATCAGGCATACAGCAAAACGATCACGTGGTTAATGCTCTACGAAAAGCGGCTGCGTGTATAATGAGCTCATGCGCGCACTCTTTTTAACCCCCTATCTTGACTCGCTGGGCGGTGGAGAAAAATACTTACTGGATATTGCACGAGCCTACCACGACGTCGGCTATTACACGGTACTGTTATGGCCAAATCCTCATATTAAAAAAAATCTGGTTGCCCGATTTGGAACCAGGTATGAGTTTATTGATATCAACTCGAACTGGCATACCCGCAACCCTCTTTCAAAAGCGCGGTTTCTTGCACAATCCGATATATTTTTTTACCAGCCGGACGGCAGTTATCCCTTTTCACTTGCCAAAAAAAATATTGCACTGCTGCAGGTTCCCGATGCAAAGCTGATGGGCACCGGCTCATGGTTTTCTACTCTAAAACGGAGTCGATACCTCCCGCTCTACAACTCACGCTTTGTAAAGCGCTACTTTAATAATCTGCCTCATGCCTCCCGGCGCGGGCATGTGCTGTATCCCGTCGTTTCGGATAATTATTTTTTGGATCTTGCACACACCCATAAGGAAAAAATTATTTTGTCTGTAGGCAGATTTTTTAAACACCTCCATACAAAAAAACAAGAGGTACTTATCCGCGCGTTTCAATACGGATTGCAAACATACCCCCAGCTTGCCGATTACCGCCTCGTACTTGCGGGCGGATGCCAAAAGGAAGACGAGGGCTACGTTAGCTCTCTACAGGCATTAATTAACGGCGACCCCCGTATCAGCCTGCATGTCAACGCACCCTATGACGCGCTTATGGATTACTACCGCACTGCCCAATTTTATTGGCATGCGGCAGGCTACGGAGTGTCCGAAAAAAAATCACCGATGGCTGTTGAGCATTTCGGCATTGCAATACTAGAGGCAATGGCAAGCGGTGCGCTGCCAATGGCATACAAGGCGGGCGGGCCAAAAGAAACCATTCTCAACGGCAAGACGGGTTATCTGTTTTCAAAGCGTTCAGAGCTTGCCCGCATTACCGCACAGCTTATTGATACGCCTCAGCTCTATAACTCTCTTCAGCAAGCCGGACAAAGACGTGCAAAAAAATATTTCTCATATACCGCATTACAACAACGATTAAAAACACTTAACCTTATATGAGTGGTATATCCACCATCATCCCGGTATATAAAAAAGAGGAATTATTTTTGCGCAACCTTGAACACAATGCTCCATACCTTAAAAAAACCGAGGTTATCATTGTTATTGACGATCCAAACAGCCGTGGTTTAAAAGAGCGCATTCATGCAATCGTTCCCCAGGCGCATGTGTTGCATAATTCGGCTAATATAGGTTTTAGCGGATCTATGAACCGGGGTGTAAAGCGTGCAGGCAATGCGTATTTGCTGTTTCTCAACAGTGATGTGGTACTGTTTGATACGTCCTATCTCATGGCTGCAGATATGCTAAAAA
>PFEE01000026.1:5443-5796 GCA_002793745.1 Candidatus Roizmanbacteria bacterium CG10_big_fil_rev_8_21_14_0_10_45_7
CATTTTTATACACGGCGGCAAAAGCGCTCAAAAAGAATGCCCAAATCTGTGGCCCGAGGGCGGCAGCTCCATGGTGCGTGCAAACTATTTTAACGAGCTTGGCGGGTATGACGAACTGTATGCCCCTTTTTACTGGGAGGATGTGGATTTGGGATTTCGTGCATGGAAACGGGGCTATTCAACCGTATTTAATCCCAAAATTGTTGTTGAGCATCACCACGAAACCACCATCCGCGGCTTCTTTTCAAAAAAAACCATTAACACAATTGCACAGCGCAACCAATTTTTGTTTATATGGAAAAATCTTGATCAAGTGTCGGCGCTTTCCCAAGCGGTATTTATCGCCCAACATC
>PFEE01000026.1:5808-13024 GCA_002793745.1 Candidatus Roizmanbacteria bacterium CG10_big_fil_rev_8_21_14_0_10_45_7
CTGCCGTCCTTGCGGCATGTTTCAAGCTTCCTGCGTTATTGCAAAAAAGACGCACCGAAATGCCCTTTTGGAAAAAAACCGATGAGGAAATTCTCGCGGCTGTTGCGCCATGAATAACAAGAGCCTCTTCATACTAATTGGCGCTATGATCGTGTGTCTTATGTTGCACCTGGTCCGTTTTTCCTCTTCCCCTCCGGGTTTTAACGCTGACGAGGCAGCGTACGGATACAATGCGTACTCTGTTCTTAAAACAGGGAAGGACGAATTCGGAACTCCCCTTCCGTTGTTGCGGCTTCGCTCATACGGTGACAATAAATTGCCGGGATATATGTACGCAACTATCCCATCAGTTGCGCTGCTGGGCCTGAATGAGTTTTCGGTACGCTTACCTACTATTATCAGCGCCCTGTTACTGGTATTGGTTATCTATCTACTGGCGCGTGAGGCAACACAGAATGAAACCACAGCCTGCATAGCCGCACTGCTTGCAGCTATAGCACCCAGCCTTAATATGCTTTCGCGCCACGCCCATGAAAGTGTACTCATGACCCTATTCATTTCTTTTGCTGCCTGGTGCATGGTGCGCATCATTAATCAAAAAAATAATCTTTGGTGGTACAGTATGGGGGCTGTAATAGCGGCCAGCTTTGCGCTCTATACGTATCACAGCGCACGCATATTCTATGTGGTCATGATGCCCATACTCGGCTACATGCTCTGGCGATCGCATAAGAAAACGGTATTCGTCACCAGTTTGTTAGTGGCGTGTCTGTTTATCATCCCTTTTACCATCGCTGAACTTTCCACACCTCCCAGCCGTCTTGCTAATTTGTTCATCGGAACCAATACGGGCATCGCTGCCATGCAGCAGGAGCTCGCCATTATGAGCGGCAAGTCTCCGTTCAGCACCACGATGTTCGTGGTTGGAAACGAAATTATGAACCGCTATGTGAGTTATTTTTCACCACAATACCTTGCCTATCACGGCGACACCAATGTGCGATTCGGTTACCAAAGCATGAGTCCGCTGTCTCTGATTGAACTCGTATTTGCCTTAGTGGGTATCTACTGGGCGCTGCGAAACTACCAAAAAAGGGGAGTCTGGATATTGCTCGGCATTCTACTCATTGCTCCCATTCCCGGAGCACTCACCTGGCAGGAATATTCGGTTATCCGTACCTACACCCTCTTTGTACCTCTCATCGTCTTTACCGCTATAGGAATAGCCCTAACCGTAGACGCAATGAGAAACAAAAAAATAATGTGGCGCTATGGACTGTTACTGATATTACTGGGACATGTTGCATTCACTGCACGTACGTGGGAATATTTTTTAATTCATTATCCGTCTCGCGCGCTGGTGATACGCACGTGGGAAGCCGGATACTCTGAGCTTGCTTCTTTTGTTAAACAAAACTACCACACGTACGATCATTTCTATATCACCACCGACGTGGGGCAATCCTACATGTTTCTTCTGTTCTATCTTAAGTACCCTCCGCAAAAGTACCAGGCCGCGGCTCAAACCAGTGAGCCTGATGAATATGGGTATAGCCAAGTACCGGGCTTTGATAAGTTTTCTTTTTCAAATGCTGCTGAGCTGCCCCAAGAACTTACCCCGGGCAAACCAGTTATACAGGTATTAACCGAAAGCCAGGCAAAGACCCTGAGCGATCCAGAAGGATTACAACGAACAGAACTGCAACGAATTATTAAGGGAACGGAAACTATTTTTGTGATCTACGAAGTTAGCGCACCCCCGAAGTCCATAGGATATCGAACCACAATAAAATAGCCATATGTACGGCTATCGGTAGGTAGAGATTTCCCCGCAGTGAATACAGCATGATAGTGACAAAGCTTATGGTGAGGTTAAGCATGAGGCTCATCATAAGAACCTGTCCGGATATTGATGTGGTTAAAATACCGGGAAGGTACAGAATAAAAAAGAGAATCGAAGAAAGCACCGCAGACAGCAGCATACTGCGTGAATACTGCAACAGGTAGCGAAATAAGAAACCTCTTCCCATAATCTCTTCAACCACTGCGGTTGCTAATGCAATGGTGGTAAACATCATAATACGCGACCACTGAGCGCTTCCCAACAATGATACGACAGCTCCACCCATCAGGGTATAAGCTCCAATCACCATTAATGCAAGAAATATCCCCAGCGCTAACAGAATTTCACGAAACGTATGCTGTGCCTGTAATCCCAGCGCACTCGCTATGCCCTTGCCGCTTTGAAAACGGGTCACAAATACCAGAATCGGAAGTAAAAATATGGCAGGTTTGGCAATGAACTCGCTTAACCAGAGCGGGCCGGCAACATTCGACCTAAAAAAACTCCAGAGAATAACAACTACTCCCCAAACGGTAAGGACCCGCTCAACCAATATTTCTTTCTTTTCCTCCTTCATGAGAAAAATGATAATTGATCTTTGTCTTTTTTACTAGGCTCTTTTTTACCAAAGTCCATGTCAGCCTTGATTTCAAGGCGTTTTTTTATGCTTTGCAGGCCATAGGTATCCAAAAAAGGCATAATGTGGTCTTTGCTGATTCCCGTACACGCCAGTTTCGACATGTTCACATCAACCTCAACATCCTGCTTAATAGTTGCCAGTTGTTTGGCAAGTAGGGCACTTTCCTTATGAGTTACCAATAATGCTTTTGTACGTGCAGGAATTTCATCAATATGCTCATACATACGCTCTAAGGTTTCATACTTTTCCAGCAGTCCGCTGGCCGTTTTTGGTCCGATTCCCGGTATACCGGCATAGTTATCCGACGAGTCACCCACGAGCGCCTTATAATCAACCACCTGATGTGGGTACACGCCCAACTTTTTCTTAACGCCGTCGCTGTTAAAGCGTGACATATTGTTGACACCCATGGTGGGCATCATGATCAGTGCTTTTTTATCAACGAGTTGCAACAAATCCCGATCGCCGGTAATAATAAACAGTGAAGTATCAGGACTACTTTCGCGAACTTTTTGTACTACGGTACCAATAACGTCATCTGCTTCAAACCCTTCTTTCAGTAATACCGGGATTTTGGCAGTTTCTAAAAATGACTTAACCAGCGGAAATTGCACCTTAAGCTCATCTGGAGCTTTAGGACGCTGCGATTGATACGTCACCAACAGCTCTTTTCGAAACGTAGGTTTTGGGGTGTCCATGCACACCACCATATGTGATGGCTTTAAGGTATCAATGATGGAAATCAGCATAGTGATAAAACCATACAAGGCATTCGTCGGTGTTCCGTCAGGTGCGGTAAATGGGGGCAATGCATGATAGGCTCGGTGGATTAAGGCCGAACCGTCAATAACAACTAGTACTGGCTCTATGGTATTTCCCATGCTGGACATATCGGTTTAAACGAACACCAATCACAGTGTACTCCTTTTTGAGGGTGAAAGTTGCCGGTTTCAAGCGTTGCAAGAGTATGTACTACTTCCTCCATTACCTCATTGAGATCACGCTTGCTTGCCTCAATCGAAAACTTTTTATTGGCGTCAAGGTAATAGTAGGTTAATACAATACGGTTCTGCACAACGTCTAAAAATTGCTTATCCATAACCGCCAGGGTATATAAACCCAACTGCAGCGATTTCCTCAGTTTTGACTCTGTCGGCATTTTCCCGGTTTTATAATCAATAACCTCATACATTTCTCCCTTTTTATCAATCCGGTCTATTTTTCCGCTTATCACGTAACGTTTCCCTTCATTTGCAGCAGCGAGAGTAAGGCTAAACATGCGCTCAAGCACCACTTGCTCCCCATGTTCTGCGTGGAACGTGTCGTAATACCGTGAAAGTATTTCTTTCCCGTGTTCTTTAGCCTTCAACCGTTCATCACGGCTGCTGTACCCCACCGGAATAAACGACTGTTCAAAGGAGCGCAACAACTCTTCTTTGGTACCTGTTCCCTCATCTCGTACCTGTTGGTAAAACAACTCAAGCGCCCGATGCACGCTTGAACCAAATGAGAGCGCAGGAGCGTCCGGCTCAGGAATACGCAGCATATACCGATACCGGTACTGCAGTGGACACGTCGTGTACGTGTCTATTTGCGAATACGAGTAACGCACAATCCCATATTTTTTTACATCATCAACCACCATCTCATTACGCTCACCCGGCGTTACCCCCATATCAAATATTGATAATTGCGACTCGGTTTCTTTCAACTTACTCAAATATTTCTGCAACGTTTTTTCACCCAACGCCTCTGCGATAAACGGTGATGGCTTTTTCTTTCGTTTGCCCGATCCATAATAGTGGGCAAAGCTCATATACAATCTGTCTTTTGCCCTCGTCATGCCCACATAACACAGTCGCCGCTCCTCCTGCATGTGCGCGTCTCCGGTAGGCAATGTTTCACGAATAAGCGCTTCAGGAATGGGAAGCGTCTCTTTACGGTTGCGGCTGGGGAACCGATCCGATACCATATTGGCCAAAAATACCACCGGAAACTCAAGACCTTTTGCCCCATGAATGGTTGCGATAGTCACCGCATTTTCCGCGCCAGACTCTGATGTTCCACCCGCCGTGGGCGAATCTCCCAATTCAAGAGACAGATCAATGTGCGTAATCGCGTCCCGCACGGTCGGTTCAATACCTTCTGATTCAAGCGCCTTCAACTGCTTATAAAAACGGGTAATATTATCCAGACGCCGTTGGTCTTCGGTCGAGTTAATATTGGTCAGTAGTTTAAGATAGCCGCTTTTGTCCAAAAAATCATACACTACCTGAGTTACCGAGTGCGTACGCGAGTCCTCAAGCAATGCAAGCAGCAGCGCTTGTGCTTTCAGCACGTTAGCTTTGGCAGCAGAGTCGAATAATGGGGCGTAGCGCTTCATATTCTCAAGCTCCGGCGATATCTCACCTTGTGAAAGTGCACGACTGGCATCCATCGCCTCAAATAATGACCTGCCCGTTTTTTTTGCAAAGTTCATAAGGTACAACGTATCTTTATGACTAAACGCCATAACGTCCATGCTCAAAATCCGATACAAACTAATTGAGTCCAGCGGATTTTCCAAAAAACGCAAAAGGGCAATCAGGTCGCGAATTTCATTGCGGTAGTAAAGCAGTCCCGGCCCCACAGTTTGAAACGGAATGCGAGCCTGCTCAAATGCCTGCATAAACAGCTTTGCGTGGTCATGGGCCCGTACCAACAGCGCCATATCGCCATAGGCATAGCCTTTATCGGCAACCAAATGTTTAATAATGTCTACCACTTTTTCAGCCTCTGCCTGCCCATGCGGCGCGTACAGCACCTCAGCCTCGGTTGCGTGTTGGGGATCGGTTCGAGTTGAAATCAATTTTTTGCTGATACCCAACGTTGCCTCCAGCGTATCCGGATTATTGTGCTGAATCATGGCGTAGGAGGCGTCCAAAATGGGTTGATATGACCGGTAATTGTGATTCAATACAAACCGCTTCGCACGACGGTAATCGTGCTGAAAATTAAGAATATTGGAAATGCTGGCCCCTCTAAATTTATAGATTGATTGATTATCGTCACCAATAACCGTCAGTTTTGGGTTACTTGACGGAGGAAACAGTAATTTCATCAGCTCGTACTGAATAATATTCGTGTCCTGAAACTCATCGACAAATCCATAGCGAAAGCGCTCCCGTACCTGCTTGAGTATAGCGGGCTTATTTCGTAACAGCTCAACCAAGTAATAGGTAAGATCAGAAAAATCCAGTACATTTTTTTCCCGCTTGAGGATTTCATATTCACCATACATATAGGCCAGCTCTGAAGCAACTTGTGCCTCCTGTTTGGCTTCCTCATTATCTGGCGTAAGGCGGCCGGCAACATACTCTTTGTATTGTGCAACGGAGATTCCCTCATCACGGAGGCGTGAAAAATGGGTAAGCGCACTTGAAATAAATCCATGAGGGTTGCCCGTTGAATGAAAATAAGTAAGCTTCATGGTTCCCAACCGCGCTCGGAACAATGCCACCACATCAACATCGGTGATGATGCGAAACGAGGGAGCTATGCCTATATGAATGCCGTACTCCTGCAATAGTGATTCCGCAAACGCATGAAACGTCATAATCCACAACTGATAAAAGCCATACGGAAGCAGCTCATCAACCCGCTGCTCCATTTCATACGCGGCTTTTTCAGTGAATGTAAGCGCCACAATATGCTGCGGCGACACCTTTTTTTTATTGATGAGCGATACGATCTTGTTGGTGATAACAAACGTCTTGCCGGTTCCGGCTCCGGCAATAATAAGCGATGGCCCTTTATGGTAGGCTATTGCGGCAAGCTGTTCTTTGTTGGGCTTCATGCGATCTTTTTTGTTTCTTTTTCCGTCTCAATCGATATGCTCTGCGCCCGGGTTAACCGCTGCCCCAACTGCACGAAAAATTTATTTACCTGTTGAAGCTGGTTATACGCATTTGATAAGTGTTTATCCAACGTCGACAGCGAATCAGAAATTTTTTCGTATTCCTGTTTAGATGAATGAATAATAGCCAAAATTTCCTTGGCTTCTTTTTGAATACGTACCCCTTGTAGTGACATGAGTACTGCCCGCAAAAAAGCATGAAAGGTGCTGGGCGACACCATTACAACTCTTTTTTCACGGGCCGCCTCCTGTATCGCGTCCTGCATAATGGCCTCATAAAATACCGCTTCGGAAGGAACATACATTATGGCGTAGTCAATGGTTCCCTGGTCCGTACGAATATATTTACGTGCAATGTCGCCGATATGTTTAATAACGTCCCGAATAAATAATTTTTCAAAATCTTTCTTTTCTTTTTCTACGGTTGTGTGGTGCATCTGTTTAAAATTTGCCATAGGAAATTTCGCGTCAATCGGGATACTATCCTCCTGAAGCCGAATCAGTGCGTCAACAATTTCTCCATTGGGGAAGGGGTACTGCAACACGAATAAATCCGAGGGAAGCATTTGTTTTAAGGTTTCTCCTAAAATATGCTCACCCATATTCCCCCGCAGTTTAGGGCTGCTGATATAATCCTGCAAATCCTTAATGCTTCTGCCGATCTCGCTAAATTCACCAATACTTTTTTGTACCGTTCCAATAACCTGTGAAGCACGGTCAAGGCGTTCTCCCATATCGGATGAATTTTTTTGCAGTGCATCAATAAACGTCCGCTGCTGCTCATCCTGGCGTCTGCCCGAATCCCGCATTGCATCCTGAAGTTGTTTCAGAAAAAAAA
>PFEE01000060.1:0-301 GCA_002793745.1 Candidatus Roizmanbacteria bacterium CG10_big_fil_rev_8_21_14_0_10_45_7
AAGCACAAAAGAAGATTACCGCGTCTATTATCGGTCTTATTATCCTGTTTGCCACCATCGCCGTGGTGGGATTGGTAGAGCGGGTTTTTGGCGTAGGATTGGGACTAACGATTGGGATTACCTTCCCATCGTTCTGTAACGGCGCCGCGTGCTCTTTCTAAGCTAAGCAATGAAATTACTGGCAGCGGCACAATGGAACAATCCTGCGGGGGCAGACTATTGTCTTATTGATGGCGTTCCTACCCTTAAGTGCCTTGAGGTAGTGTTTGCCAATCTATTGGGCGCCCTCGGCGGGATTGTA
>PFEE01000060.1:315-7497 GCA_002793745.1 Candidatus Roizmanbacteria bacterium CG10_big_fil_rev_8_21_14_0_10_45_7
TTGTTTATTCCTGTACGGGTCATTTATGTGGCTTACCGCCGGAGACGACGCCGGAAAGTTAAAAAAAGCCCAAGGAATCTTTTATTCTGCCGTGCTGGGCCTCCTCATTATTGGCGGAGGTTATTTAATTCTTATTGCTCTTGAGCAGATATTCGGCATTAGCCTTACTACCTTCGAGATCCCCATTAATTAACGCGGAGGAGTGGGTACGGGAGTAAGCTCAACGACGCGGATACCTTGCGGGTCCGGAACGGGTGATACAAACTGATATGAACCCGACATGAGCCGCCGCAAAGAGGCACCCAGCACAAACATGCCAATAAGCACGCATACCCATCCGATAAAAACAATTAAGCCTTTTTTCATTTTTGTTTTGAATATACGTGTCCGCCCATTTCATAGGGCACGTGCGCGGTTATATTCCCATTGGTAAAATCAAGAGTCGAAATAAAATATTTTAATACAACCTTTAAGGCGCCTTCATGCTTGAACCGTCGGGTGGAAAAAAAATATGAAGGGCTGGGTAGTTTTTTTGCCATCACCCCGGCTTTCTTTGCACGCGCAATCAAATCAACGTCCTCGGGAAAGAATCGTTTTTTGTCGGCTGTTTTTCTTACCGTAAAACCACCCAAATGATGGTAAAAGTTCCGCTCAATAATAATAAGCCCACCGGTGACGAGTGGCCGAGAAAGCATTTGTGAGGCGTCAATACTGGCATTGATTAACCCTACAAATGGATGCAGATATGTTACTGAAGTATCAAAATCAATATACGGCAGGGCTAGCAAATATTTACGTTTTTTAAGTACTTTATAAAGGGTCTGCATGAAGCCCTTGGGAATCCGAGAGTCCGCATCAATAAACAGTAAGTAGGTTCCTTGTGCGACTACTGCCCCCCTATTGCGCTGGTATGAAAGATTTCTTTTTTTTGATAGCAGCAGAGAAATGGATAAGAGGGACGCAAACTGCTCAACTTTTTTTACCGTTGCATCTTGCGACGTTCCATCAACTACGACTACTTCAAAATTATTACTGGTTTGCGCAGCTAAGTCGCTGAGTATATTGGGCACATAATGCTCTTCGTTTAGTGTAGGAATCACAATAGTAAAAAAAGGTCTCGTATTTTTCATGGAGGTATATTGTACTACGATCTGCAAAGGGTGATGCCATAGATCGATGTAATTCCCGCGTTATGAAGGGCTTGCGCTGCTGCGCGCATCGTTGCTCCGGTAGTAATAACGTCATCTACCAGGTACACCGACCTAAGGCCCTTTGAGGATGCGCGAAACATATGATTACGGGTTTGTGCACGCGCTTTCTTATCCAGACTTGCCTGATTGGGGGTTTCAGTTACTTTGGTTACCAGGGCACAGACCGGAAGATTCAGGATAGCGCCCAGGTACTGCGCAATATGCTCTGACTGGTTAAATCCCCGCCTGCGCTTTGACGCATTACTTAAGGGAATGTAGGTTATCGCCTGGGCCTGTATATAGCGCTGTAGCGTAAATAGATCAAAACGGTGAGAGAGTGGAATAAGCCGGCATAGTTCATCAAGCGCTGTTGGATTATGAAAGCGATATTTTGCGCTTCGTAATACTCGTCCAGCCATACCTGCGTACCAGAATATTGAAAATACACCCTGCAATATTAGTTCATTATTGAGTCTACAGGGTTGGTGCATGATCCCCAGCGGCGTTTCCCTCCTGCACCAAAAACAGGTTTGTTTTTTATATACTGCCAGATGTCTGCTGCATGAGTCACATATCACCACACCGGGACGACGATTACAGCCGCAACAGAAGTTCGGAAAAATGAATTCAGCGAGCCAAGACAGCTGAGCGTATTTCATGCATAAGCTTAGGGTGTTCTTCCAAATAGGTACGAGCCTGATCAACTCCCTGCGCTATGGTTTCGCCTTTATATTTCAAGAACGATCCGCTTTTGGCAAAAATTCCTTTCTGGACCGCCAGATCAACCAACGAACCCAATGAGTCTATGCCTGTTGGTGTAATAGTAACTTCTGCCTGTTTAAACGGAGGGGCAACTTTGTTTTTGATGACCTTAAAACGCGCACGGCTGCCCACCACTTCATCACCTTTTTTAATCACCTGGATGCGCCGTACATCAATGCGGATGGATGCATAAAATTTCAGGGCAAGGCCGCCGGGAGTCGTTTCGGGGTTCCCGAACATAATACCTATTTTTTGCCTCAATTGATTGGTAAATATTGCGGTTGTTCTGGACTTGGAAAGAGCACCGGTAAGCTTACGCAGCGCCTGTGACATAAGACGCGCCTGCATCCCCATAACCGAATCGCCCATTTCTCCTTCAATCTCTGCCCGAGGAACCAGTGCCGCAACCGAATCAATAACCACCAAATCAATGCCTCCGCTGCGTATTAATGCCTCGGTAATCTCAAGCGCTTGTTCCGCCGTATCGGGTTGTGAGATGAGCAAATTTTCAAGGTTTACCCCTAAAATTTGTGCCCAGGTAGGATCCAGCGCATGTTCTACATCAATAAATGCAGCAATTCCTTTTTGTTTTTGTGTCTCGGCAATAATTGATAAACACACGGTTGTTTTACCCGAAGCCTCAGGGCCGAATATCTCAACCACCCGTCCCCGCGGAATACCCCCTACCCCCAGGGCGTCATCAAGGGCGAGAATACCCGTTGGCAGCACGTCAATCTTTTCTTTGGTTTTGTCTCCCATGCGCATAATCGCGCCCTTACCAAACTGTTGCTTAATCTGTTCTATAGCGGCTTCAACCGCCGCTGCCCGTGGATCTTTTGTGTCTGTCATGCTGAGGAGTAGCGTACCACAAAATTTACTAAAAACAAGGGATTATAGGCTTCGCAATAGTGTATACTATCTCCATGGAAACGTTTATTATCGACACTAATTTTTTTATCAATCAACAGCGTCCTACCGGCCTAGGAAGCACAAAGGAGGACGTGGTACGTTCATTTGTTCAGCGCTATACTCCGCTGGTTGCATCCCGCACGGTACAGTTTTTATCAACACCGGAATCATTCCGTGAAATTGTCGCCTTTTTTGATGACGAACAGGAAGTAAGTAAAAACCTACAAAGTGTCATAAGTATTCAGTCTCCATCCCTAACTACCCTTACCTTAAGCGCTACTCTTTTTCATGAGTTGGTAGGAGAAATCAACAAGCGGCTCTATAAAGGAATGAGAGTTACTGAGGAAATTATTAAAGAAATAGTCAAAACTCCTCAACTGCCCGAACAAGCCGAGGAGGTATATGTTAAAAAACTGCGCTCACAATACCGCCAGGCAACACGTGAGGGTTTTTTGGATTCCATTATCGACTTGGGGCTCATTCTGCTTGCGCGCGAGACTCAAGGATATGTGGTGAGCTCGGATAAGGGACTGCTTGCGTGGGCACGTAAATTTGGCTGTAAAGAGCTGTTTCCAGAGCACATGCTCACCAAACTTGATCCGTACCTATCAAAATCCAAATAAACGAGAAATCCAAGTACTGATACGTTCAAGGTCGCCTTTGGGAGGTTCGTCTAAATAGGGAACTTTTTGTTCAAGATAGTGGCGTATGGCTTTTTTTTTGCTCTCATCATCAGGCAGCACCAGCGAGAGGTACACAATGCCGTTAGATTCATTGTAAATACGCAGAGTCTCCACATCATGCTCGGCTACAAACGAGAACGCATGAATATTGACATAGGGAACGATGTCACCAAACCAATACACGCCAAAATCGGTAATTTTGTACTTTATATGCTCGGGCTTAGTTTGGTTGCGTACATAAAGCACAAATACCACCATCCAAACACCTACAATAAAAACGTAATCCCTTAAGAGAAGCAAAATACACGAGATAACAAACCCCATTACGATTAAGAAACGTAAATAATAGGAAGGGTGCTTAATGTAGGGCCGCGCCGGCGCTTCCCACTCAATACCCTTCTGCTCGGTGTTGTGGGGATGGGTTGTTTCCATTATAATGGATTGTACCAAAACATGAAGGAAACAAAACAACAACGCTACTTAAACCAACTGCTCAGCCTCTATGGGAAAAAGCCCTCCTTACAGGATTTCACTTTAAAAAAGGTGAGTATTGCTCGTCACGCCGCAGCTCCCGAATTCTTTATGCAAACCGGCGCCATTACCAAAAATCTGTTGCAGAGCGTCATAATAGCAAGTCTGCTTATGGCTGTACAGTACGCGGTGGGACGGATTCTGTAGGATTTTGGCCAATAAGCATTACCCGATCTTTTTGCAAAATAGAGGCAAGAAACGGGTCTTTGTTTTTTTTACGAAACGCAAATTCATCACTATCCATAACGCTGAAATTAATTTCTCTCCCTAATAAATCGCTTTCTTCCGCCGTTATTTTCGATACTTCTTTAAGCGAAATGGTTCCTACCAAAAAAAGGTCGATCTCATCAGTCGTTCCCTGATTTTGGCGGTAGTAGCTGTCGGTAAGAAACGCGTACTTAACTTTTCCTAGGCGTGCGCGGTCTTCAATGATTCTATGCCCAAGAGACACTTTTTTTGCAACAATACGAAGCAACTCGTCATAAAAGACTCCATCTTTATTTGCTTGAAAAAACCGTTTTTTCCCTACAGTTTCACTCGTAATAAGCTTGGCTTTTACAAAAGAGAGAAGTGCTTCCCTCACCGCATTAATATGCTCTCCGGTAAGGCGCTCTATTTCCCTCATGTGAAATCGCTTACGGGTTTGTGAGTAGAGAACAATAAATACTTTTGATTTTGTTTTTTTGAAGAATGGTAGGCTTACCATTGCCTTAATCAACCGTAACCGAATTACCCGTGGGCACAACTGCAAACCATATGGGTCCCCGTGTAAAGGTTATTTCCTTATCTTGTTTGTCAAAAATTTTGATTTGTGAAAAACGATCTTCTTTTTCCCATGTACCATCAGATGCTTTGCCGTCCTGCAAGATCATTGCTTTTCCCGTACCTTCGGTTCCATAGAGCAAATGCTGGCCCTGGTCATACCCGTCATCAGCAACATCCTCATCCATAAAGAGCAATACGACGGTTTTTGCCGCTAATTGTTTGCCCGTATTTTTATCTAAGTGCTTTTCTCCCGCTGTTGAACGCAAAAAACTATTGGTGTTCTTGTCATAGGTCCAGGTGGTATCAAAATTCGGTTGGCTATCCCAAAACGAATAGCTCACTTTTAATGACGATGGGCGACTCGAAAGCGATGCATCATCCTTAAAATTCCACGATTCGATACCCTCATCCCACAGAGCACCACTCTTATCTACTTCAGTGAGGCCGCGCTTCTTGGCAACGTCCCACAGCTTAACGGTGCTCGTGTACATGGTGTGCTCGGTAGCAACGCCGGGAAGGCGCTCATAATCCCTCCAAAATACCGGGAATCCAATAGAAAACTGATTAAGATCGTTAAGACCTGCCCAACCCACATCTTCAATCTGACCCAGTGCGTCTGCTGGCCCCGGAGTATTTGCTCCACCCACATGGGCATACAGCGGATTATTGCCGAACCCGCCAATGAAGTCAATAAAATACACACGAGCGCTTCGTGCTGGCCCGACCGTTGCAACGTCGGTACAGTAGAAGATACTGAGGAAGCGGGTAATGCCCCCCTCTGCTACCGCCTCAAAAACAACATCTGCCGAACTCAAGCCAGACTGGGGACGCGCATCTACTGAATTTTCAACCATAATGCCCAAGGGGCGGCGCTTTTCCCAGAGGGAACGGGCACTCTTGCTTTTCATAGCGCCGTTTAGGGGACATGCTTCAGTTTTTGGCTCACCACTATCATCCAACACTCCATTTGCGGAAGGTTTTTTATAGGCAACCGTGTTCTGTGGAGAAGAGGGAGAGAGAGCATAGGCAACAGCGCCGGAAACCAAAAAAATGAGTATAAAAATAACAGCTATTTTCGATTTGCCCATATCATTTGAAGATATCACAAGACTCCAGCTTTAACAATAGCTTTTTTCTCTTCTTCAGAAATTTCGACATCTTTTCCCTTGCCTTTAACCACCTCTTTTAGATATACGCGCATGCCGTCTCTGGAATATAAAAAGGTTAATATAATTCCCGATTTTTCTTCATTGAGAAGCGCCAAACAATAGCTTTGTTCGCCACCAAGACGCTCAAAAGGGTTAAAGCGCACCAACCCATAGCGCGACACAAACTGAATAGTTTTTTCAGTTTGTTCTTTGAGTGCCGTCTCTACTTTATTGATTGATGACCGTAATGTCTCCTGCTTTCCAAAAACCTCATCCAATAAGTGCTTCATCCCCCTACCTCGGGCGGGAAATAGGTTTTTAAGCATAACCACAAAAAATATGATTGCTGCCGTAAGCGCCAGGTTCCACACCAGGAGGAGGATTATTATTCCGTTCATAGGATATACTGTCTATTGTAGTTATATTGCGGGCTTTTATCAAACGAAGACATGTATATATCAGTCATCATACCGGCATACAACGAAGAGGAGTCAATAGCGAGGGTTATTGACTCCCTTTTAAATCAAACGCGAGTGCCTGATGAAATTCTTATTATTAATAATAACTCAATCGACAAAACTAAAGAAATTGCCCTATCCTACCAATCTAAGGGCGTACGGATGATTAATGAGCACGAGCAGGGTCTTGCGGTGGCCCGAGATCGAGGTTTTCGCGAAGCGAAAGGTGATATTATCTGCCGCACCGACGCCGACAGCATTATTCCATCCAATTGGATCAGTGCCATTGGGTTGTTTTTTGCCAATAATCCCCAAACCATTGCGCTCAGCGGCCCCATCAGCTACATCGAGCCGCCACTTAAATACTTGGGGGCGCTGCCCTCATTGGTATATGAATGGGTGGTAAGCCACAAACTAAAGCATCCTGTTTTTATCGGCCCGAATATGGCGTTGCGAAAGGGTGTTTTTAATAAAATAAAGCCCTGCTCCCACCGACTCGATATTCATGAGGATATTGATCTATCACAACACCTGGCGCTTATTGGAGATATACGGTTTGTTTCGGGCGTTCACATCACTACCTCAGGACGGCGTATTATCAACAATCCGGGGGATTTTGCTATTCGGTACTCAAAAATGCTACACAACAACCTCCTTCACAAACCAACCAACTAACCCCTGTGGAGGGCGTCGAGTACTTTTCCCACCGTTTCCATAGGTCCTGAAGAATAGGTAT
>PFEE01000014.1 GCA_002793745.1 Candidatus Roizmanbacteria bacterium CG10_big_fil_rev_8_21_14_0_10_45_7
CGCACTTTCGGTGCACTTTATTGCCGAAGTTAAACAAAATGGCAAATTTTATCGCCAGGAATACTCACGCGGACTGCCCAAAGGGCCGGTTAAAGAGGTGGCAAAGTCCGAGCTTGGCATAACCGGAAAAACGGGAACCGCCATATCATTTTTGCCCGACACGGACATATTCAAACAGGGAATGGCGCTTGATAAAGATCGGATTATGCGCCTCATTAAAGAACGCGCTTACCTTACCTCCAAAGTCCTGTTTCATTTCATTAACCGCATAGAGGACACCGAGTTTTGTTATTATTTTGAAGGCGGTATTATTTCGCTGGTAGAAGACCTCAACAACGGAAAAAAATCATTGCACCCGGTGATTTACTTTAAGCAAACCAATGGAGAGATAGAGGTTGAGGGTGCTATTCAATACAACGACTCCATGAAAGAAAACTTATTGTCGTTTGTTAACGTTATCAATACCCACGAGGGAGGAACGCATGTGACCGGCTTTCGTACTGCGCTTACCAAAGTAGTAAACGATTATGCAAAGAATAAAAACATGCTTAAAAACAGTCCCGGATTAACCGGAGACGATATAAAAGACGGCCTAACCGCAGTGCTGTACCTCAAGATGCCCTCTACCAACCTGCAGTTTGAGGGCCAAACAAAAGGCAAACTGGGCAACGCCGAAGCACAAACCGCAACCTACCAGGTAACCAAGGAAGCGCTTGAGCGCTACTTTGAGGAGCACCCCAGCGAGGCAAAAACACTGCTTGAAAAAGTACTCTTAACCCAAATGGCACGGCTGGCCGCAAAAGCGGCACGTGAGTCGGTAATCCGCAAAAGCGCACTGGAGGGCTCAACCTTGCCGGGCAAGCTTGCCGATTGCCAAGAGAAAGACCCCGCACAATCCGAGCTGTTTATTGTTGAGGGCGACTCTGCCGGCGGAACCGCCAAACAGGGGCGCGACCGCAAGTTTCAGGCAATCCTGCCCCTTCGCGGAAAGATATTAAACTCCGAAAAGTCTTACCTTGATAAGGTTATGAAATTTCAGGAACTGCGCGATCTGGTTGTAGCGCTGGGCACGGGCATATCGGAGTTGTTTGACTACACCAAGCTGCGCTACCACAAAATCGTTATCATGACCGACGCTGATGTTGACGGCGAGCATATTATGACGCTGATTCTTACCTTCTTTTTTAGGCACCTACCACAGATTGTTGAAAAAGGCCATATTTACCTCGCTATGCCTCCATTGTACAAAGTGTCGTCGGGCAAAAAAATATTTTACTGTTATACCGATGAAGAGCGTGATAAAACGATTAGCGAGCATTTCCCAGACGGCAAGTTTGCCGTGCAGCGCTACAAGGGTTTGGGTGAGATGAATGCCGAGCAACTGTGGGAAACCACCATGAATCCCGACCACCGGGTTATGAAGCAAATTACGATTGATGACGCGCAAGAGGCTGATCTTATCTTTACCATGCTGATGGGCGAGGAAGTTGCGCCGCGCAAAAAATTTATTCAGACGCACGCCCACATGGCAACGCTTGATATTTAATTATTAAAAATTCATTAAACGCACTATGGATTTTAAAAAACTTGCGGTTAACAAGGAGAAGCTTCCCGAGGTATATGTATTTATAGAAATTCCCAAAGACAGTATGGTTAAGTACGAGATTGACCCCGAGACCGGATTTCTCATGGCAGACCGGTTTTTGTACACCGCCATGAAATATCCTTTTAATTACGGATTTGTGCCCGAAACCAAAGGCGAGGATGGCGACCCCGTTGATGTTATGGTGTTGTCGTCCGAGCCTGTTGCCCATAGCGCGGTTATAAAGTCAAAAATCATTGGTATGCTGGAGATGAAAGACGAAGAGGGAATTGACACCAAGCTGATTGCCGTACCGCTAAAAAAAATTGACCCGCTATATGGCGTGTATGATGACATTGATGACGTGCCTGCTGCCGTAAGGGAGCGCATCAAGCACTTCTTTGACCATTATAAAGAGCTTGAACCAAACAAGTGGGTAAAGACTGAGCGCTTCCTCAATCGTGAGGCTGCGCTTAAAGTTCTTGAAAAGGCACTCTAAATTAAACAAGACCTATGGTAACCACGATACTGAACTCACCGATAACTACTGCAATGAAGCAGTCGTACCTTGACTATGCGATGAGTGTTATCGTGGCCCGGGCGCTTCCGGACGTCCGTGACGGGCTAAAACCGGTACAACGGCGTATTTTGTATACCATGTTCCGCCTGGGCCTTACCGCAGGCGCAAAAACAAGAAAAAGTGCAACGGTTGTTGGAGAAGTATTGGGTAAATACCACCCTCATGGCGATGTGCCGGTGTATGAAGCGCTGGTTCGTATGGCGCAAACTTTTTCTATGCGCTACCCGCTTGTTCGCGGACAGGGTAACTTTGGAAGCATTGATGGTGACCCGCCTGCCGCTATGCGTTATACTGAGGCAAAACTGGAAAAAATCGCTGAGGAGATAATGATTGACTACGATAAGGATACGGTACTGTGGCGTGATAACTTTGACAGCACCCTAAAAGAACCCGAGTATTTGCCGGGCGCGGTTCCCAATCTTCTTTTAAACGGCGCAGAAGGTATTGCGGTTGGTATGGCAACAAAAATTCCAACGCACAATTTGGGTGAGCTAATTGACGGCGTGTTGGCAACCATTGATACTGCCGTATTTGATAATAAACTTCCCATTGAGGAGGCGCTATCCTTGGTTACCTTTTCTACAACCATTGATGACCTGCTGCAGCATGTAAAAGGTCCTGACTTTCCAACAGGTGGTATTTTATACAGCCAGGCCGACATTCGCGAGGCATACGAAACGGGCCGCAAGTCGCTGGTGGTGCGCGGTGTTGCAACTATTGAAGAAAATAAAAAAGGGCGGGAGGCAATCATTATTACCGAGCTGCCCTATCAGGTAAACAAGGCCTCTTTGGTTGCACGCATTGCCGAGCTCGTTACTGAGAAAAAACTGGTCGGCGTAAGCGGGCTGCGCGATGAATCGGACCGCCGCGGTATCCGAGTCGTTGTGGAGATAAAAAAAGATGCCGTTGCCAAAAAAGTGCTCAACAACCTCTATCTTAAAACATCACTGCAAACTACGTTCCCGGTTAATATGGTTGCGCTGGTTGAGGGGATTCCCCAAACGCTGTCATTGAAGTCCATCCTTGACTTATTTTTGCGCCACCGCGCCGATATCATTATTAAAAAAACCAAGTATGAGCTAAAAATAGCAAAGGCCAGAGAGCACATTTTGGAAGGCCTTATTATTGCCATAGACAACATTGATGAGGTAGTTGACATCATCAAAAAATCCGAGTCCGAAGCAGTTGCGAAAACCAACCTTATCGCCCGATTCAGCTTTTCTGAGATTCAGGCTCAGGCCATTCTTGACATGCAGCTAAAGCGGCTTACTGGGCTTGAGAAAGAAAAACTACAGGCCGAGTTGGAAGCAATTCGTACCGAAATAAAGCGCCTTATGGAAATACTTTCCAGTCTCGCCGCTGTATTTGCCGAGGTTAAAAAAAGCCTGGTCCGTATTAAGGAAAGCTACGCAGACAAACGACGAACCAAAATTATTAAAAACCGGCCCGGAGAATTTTCGGATGAACAATTAATCGAGAACAAAAACATGTATGTAATTTTAACCCGTGACGGCTACATAAAGTCATTGCCCAAAAATACCTTTACCGCTCAAAACCGAGGAGGCAAGGGCGTAATGGGTATTACTACAAACGACGGCGACACCGTCAGCAAGGTTATTGCCTGCCAAACGCACGACCATATACTGCTGTTTACCAACCGCGGCAAGGTATACCAAATTAGGGTATGGGATATTCCTGAGGCAAGCCGCCAAGCAAAAGGCAAAGCAGTGGTAAACCTTATACCCATTTCAAGCGAAGAAAAGGTAACGGCTGTCTATACCTACGACCCTAGTGATACCGCTGCAGTTAAGGGCCTGTTGGTATTTTTCGCAACTAAGCAAGGCTATGTTAAAAAAACAGCACTGTCTGAATATGTTAACATCAGGGCCAGCGGACTTATTGCTATTAAGCTGGAAGAGGGCGATGAGCTTATCGGCGTTGGGTTTATTAAACCCAAATGGTACATCTTCCTGGTAAGCGTATCGGGCAAGGCCATTTTATTTCCTGAGGGAAACGTACGCGAAATGGGGAGATCTGCACGCGGGGTTCGCGGAATCAGAATGAAAGAAAAGGGTGAGTTTATCACCACACTCAGTGTTGTGCCCCAAGAGCAGATCAAAACCTACCGCATGATAATCGTAACCCAGCACGGGTTAGGAAAAGGAGTCAAAATTTCCCAATTCCGTATGCAGGGAAGAGGTGGAGTAGGAGTAAAGGCGGCAAACATTACGCCCAAGTCGGGCCCCATCATATTTGCGGACCTTATTGATGAAAAAAATCCCGTTGAGTTGCTGCTGACTTCAGCACAGGGACAGGTAGTACAAATAAGGTCTACTGCCGTGCCGACGTTATCGCGTACCGCGCAAGGAGTTATTATTATGCGTTTTTCAGAGCAAGGCGATCATATCGCATCAGCGACAATCGTTGAAAAAGAACATGAAGCTTGACTGTAAATATATTACTTCACAGGTGTTTGAACGAACGCAGGAACGCCTAAAGGGTGTCTACCGTAAGACTGAACCGCCCACGGTTGCCTTGTTTTATGTCGGTGAAGACCCACACATAGAACGTTTCATTCACCTTAAACGGGATGCCGCTCAGCAGCTGGGTATTATATTTGACGTTATTCGCTTTCATAAGGCTCCCTTGTTTCAAACATTTGCCTCAAAGCTGCGTGCCGTAGCACAGTTACGTAATGTGCATGCCCTTATTATTCAGCGCCCGCTCCCACCTGAATTAAGCTCTGCATCGCTTGAAAATTTTATTCCGGCGGTAAAAGAGGTTGAAGGACAAAAATACAAGTCTCCGTATTTGCCGCCCATAGGGAAAGCTACCTTGTCGCTGCTTAAATACACCTTTACGCATGACTGGCATGTAAAAAACAGTGATGGCGATTTTTTCAAAAAAACGTTCAAGAAACAGTTTATTGTTATTGCCGGACGCGGCTCAACCAGCGGACGCCCCATTGCCTCAACACTGGTGCGCTATAAAATACCGACGGTTATTACGCACAGCCAAACGCCATACCCTGAGCTGTTTTATAAGCAGGCTGATGTACTGATTACCACCACCGGCAAGCCCATTATTCATGAAGGCTGTATCAAACAGGGAGCGCTCTTGATGAATTTCGGCTATCGCTTTGAGGAAGGAAAAACCTGTGGTGACTATCAAGAAGCTGAAATCGAAAACAAAGCAGGGTACTATACCGCCATAACCAGTGGTACCGGCCCGCTGCACATTGCGTTTTTAATGGAAAATATTGTCAGCGCTTATATCACCCAGATTAAGAAAAAAACGAGGGAGTTCTAAGAGGTGGCGTGCACCCGGTCGTAGAATTCTTTCTTAATCACATTTCGCTTAACCTCCCACACCGGCTCTCGCCTGCATAGGTATTGTTTATCATCAGGATTGGCTAAAAGAAGCTCCATAATAATTTCAAAAAAAAGCGTATTTTGTGAGGCCTTCACCAATACTACGTCGCCCTCACGCAACAACGATTCTTTTATATACATGCCCGCATGGTAGCTGTTGTCAAACAGGTTAATGTGTTCTTTCTCAAATCCCTGCTGTAATAGTCGCGGCTCAACATACTGTTTCATGGCCGGTCCTACCAGCACTACTTCCTTTACCTGTCGTTGCATAATCGCGTCAGCCAAACGCTCGTGTTCATCTTTCGTTTGGGTACCCAACTCACGCATATCACCCAGCACCGCAACCGTGCGCTTGCCCGGCATCGCCTCAAGCAATTCTAAGAGTCCCAGTGCTGCCTCGAGACTTGAATTGTATGAAGAATCAATAATGGTTGAGTCATGTACGCCTTCAAAAACGGTGCCCCTGCCCGGAGGAAGATGAAAGTCCTCCAGTACTTTATGAATCGCCTCCATGCCTATTTTATACTGATGGGCAATGACACAAACGGCAAGCAAATTATAGGCAAACGTGCGCGGTACCACAGATGGTATATCAAAGGCAGTTGCGGTCCCATCATGCAGTCGCAACTGAATAACGGTACGTTTACGTTTTACCTCCCATGACAGAATCTTCCACACGGGCGCCTGGGTGCCGATGGGAATAAGGGTCGGAATTGAAACATGATCACGCATAATCGCATTAATAGGTTCACTGTCCTGGTTGTACACTATGCACAGTGACGTCTGCATACTCGACAAGAGGAGGGTCGCATATTCTGCGGCAACCGCAGCAATTTCATCCGCATATAATCCTTGCTTTACGAGTCGACTAAACTGTTCAGTATGAGTGGCAGAACTACTGATCCAGACAATTGCCTGAGGCTTAATAAATCGTGTAAAAAATGCTATTTCTCCGGGTCGATCACTATCCAACTCCACTAAATACAATTTTTCTTTTGGTGGGTGCATAAGGAGTTTCACACAAGCCAACGGTGCAGTAAAAATCATCGCCGCCATTTCCTGGTTGGAATAATCATGGGCACTTAACCCCAATATATTTAACGGCACACCAAACGCACTGTTGGCTTTCTTGCTGACCGCCACGGTATAGGAAGTTGATAGGACTTTTTGCAGCAGGTACAGGGTCGAAGTTTTTCCGGCAGAACCAGTCACGGCTATAATTGAAGGGTGCCAGCGGGCGAGCACCAGTTGGGCAAAGAGGCGGTAATAGGACGCGACCAGAAAATAGAGTTGACTTTTCATCAACTGAAAGTATAGCATGATAACAAGATGCCGTTTAAGCGGCAGTAAAAAAGGCTAAAAATCTAGCAGTGTATTGTTTTTTGTGCTATTAGCACTCAAGATATATTAGTGCTAAACCTTGTTTTTTATATATATAGATTACTAGAAGACTCTAAACCCGGCTATTTTTCCTGGAAGAGTTTCATGAAGGTTTCTTTTGGAATGGTTACCGTACCAACCTGTTTCATGAGCTTTTTTCCTTTTTTTTGCTTGTTTAGAAGCTTATCTTTGCGCGTCCGGTCGCCCCCATACATGCCAGCGGTAACGTCTTTTCGCAGGGGGGAAATGCGTTCGCTGGCTATAATGCGCCCCTGATACACTGCCTGTATACGAACCTCAAACTGCTGACGGGGAATCAGCTCGCGCAAGCGAGAGGTGATAAACCGTGCCTTTTCCTCAGCACGCTCCGCAACCACAATTTCCGAAAATTCATCGATCACCGTTCCATTCAACAGTATCTGCAACCGCTCTGCTTTTACTTCCCGATAATCAATCAGTTCCCAGTCAATGCTGGCGTATCCTGAGGTAATGGTTTTAA
>PFEE01000066.1 GCA_002793745.1 Candidatus Roizmanbacteria bacterium CG10_big_fil_rev_8_21_14_0_10_45_7
TTGTTGCTGTGAACGTTCCTGTTGGCAGGTCACCACAAGCCCACTAGGCTTATGCGTGAGGCGTACCGCGGTTGCTACCTTGTTGACGTTTTGCCCGCCGTGTCCGCCGGCTCGGTAAAACTGCCAGTCAAGGTCACCTTCGTTAAAGACCACCTCTTTTTCCTCAATAATCGGCAACACCTCAACCAGTGAAAAAGAGGTTTGGCGCAAGCTGTTGGCATTAAACGGAGACAGGCGCACCAAGCGATGGGTTCCGGCCTCTGCCTTTAAATGGCCGTATGCCGAGCCGGCGGCGAAGGTACCGTATACGTTGATAATGACGCTTTTGATGCCGGCCTCTTCGCCGTCAACCCGGTCGACCACTTCGTAGCGCCAGCCTTTTTTTTCGATGTAGTTGGTGTACATGCGGTACAGCATTGAAGCCCAGTCCATTGCTTCGGTTCCTCCTTGACCCGCATGAATGGAAAAAATGACGTCGTTGCCGTCATAGGGACCTGAAAACAGAAGCAGCTTTTCATACTGCTTTACCAGCTTTTCAAGTGCTTTCTCATCAGGCTCAAGGGCCAACAGCTCCATCATTTCAAAGTCATCAATAAATTGTTGGAGCTCGCTTTGGCGCTTTAACACCTTTCGTGCATGCTCTTGATCACTCCACAGCTTAGGATCCTCGCTCTCTTTGGTAAGAGCCGCAAGCTTCTCTTTCTTCTGGGGAATATTTGAGCGCTCTACGAGGTTATGGAGTCGCTGCTGTAATTCATTATTTACTATCACTGCCCAGTATTATAACAGCAGAATCCGTATCGGTGGATGTTTCGTACTGAGGGGCGCCTGACAGGAATTCCGACAGGTCCTTCTTCAGCCGTTCATAAATAGCTCGGTTCCCGGTTTTGATAACGGTAACGGTATAGTCATAGTTGTCGGCGTTCCCGGTTGTTGTCACTTTGTACCCCAGATTAGTTAAGCGTTCCTGATAGGTTCCGGCAAGTCCTGTCGTTCCTACCCCATTTTCGATTGATAGACTAATATCTTTACGGGCAATCGGAGCAAGCGTTGGCGTGGGTGTAGCGGTTGGCTGCGGCGTCGGGCTGGGTGTGGGTTTGGCTAAAAACGGCAGTTTGGGCATGGCAAAGGAGAACGATAAATTGCTGACGCCATAGGCAATACCCAGGGTAATACTGGCGGTAACCAGCATAACAACGGCCATAATAACCCATCGTGGTGACGAGGTGGGTTGAGGTGAAGCCGAAATCCCCGAAGGGGACGAAATCGTGGGCTCAGACTTAATAGGCGGTTCAACCGGAGTAGGTTCTGGCACGGTTTCTGCGACTGGTTCTGGTTCGGCGGTAGGAGCAGGAACATAGGCCTTGGTGGTTTGTGGCAAGAATGAGATAAGCTCTTTTTTTTCGTCAAGGGCGTGCAATAAGGTAATCTCGCGCAGGTAGGCAAGGGTATGCTCCTGCAATTGAATCGTTACTGCCTTTTTTTGCACCAATGAATCCTGCAGGATACGGTGCAGCGGGTTGGTCCACATACCAACCTCTTTGGTAAAGCTGTCTTGGCGGATTTCGGTAGATAGTTTCCCGCTTACGATAAGGCGCGCGGGTTTGGGTTTGCTGGTCACTATTTTTTTCAGCTCAGCAATGATGGTATGTGAATCAAGGATTCTGACCTGTGCATCTAATAGTCCCTGGGCATCGAACATGAGGCCGGTTGATTGGTACTGCCCGTATTCAAGAAAAAACACCGGTTCTTGCTTATTTTTGTTAAGGGTATGCGAAAAGGTACTAAACAGGAGTGGGGCCTCCGGATATATTTTTTCTACACTGATATCAAACAGGTCCAGCAGCGTTTGCACCTGAGCGCGTGTTTGGAGTGGCAGTACATAGGCATTGGCATAGACCATTCCGCGATTGGTGACGGTTTCGTACACATACGAATCCTGAGGCGAAATACTGGGCGTTGATTCAAACAGGTGATGGCGAATATATTCGGGCACGCTGCCGCTGGGAGTTTCGACTGGAATATCAATGCGTACAAAGGTAAAAAATCGCTGTCCCAAAATGAGGTGTACTTTTTGTTTTCCTTTGTTTGCGCGGTTTGCTTTTTCAAGCAATTTTTTTACATAGGTTGCCCACACGTCAACATCGAACTGTTGGGCGTGTTGTGGCGAGATAGTCACAGAGCCCTCAGTAGTGGTTGCTTTCCCGAAATACGGTTTGTTAATGGATACGACATGCAATGACTCTTGAAGAAGACTGAGGATTGTCATAATAACTATTCTGTCACAGAGCGTATTGGTATGCAATAGCTGTCGGGCCTTCGTATCAGCGCGAGATGATGGCGGTGGATGAGTAGCGGGGAATTCGTTTTATCACTGAGACCACCCGCGCCCCTATAGCATGGGCAAACTTTTTTTTGTGTGCCATATGCGGATCGGGTGAGGTTACGGCAATCACGTGGGGCTTGAGCGCCCAAACCAACTCTTCGTAGTCATGGTCCTGCTTCATAGGCGGAAGATTGATAACCGCGTCTACGCTGCGCAGAGCCATGAGAATTTTTTTGCGCATGTCCTGGGTGTGTATGGGATTTCGCTTTTTTTTTGTTTTGATAAACCAGTCTGACTCCAGTGCCACCACCAACACCTCACCTTTTGCGTGTGCTTTTTGCAGAAACATAATATGGCCGTAGTGCAGTACATCAAAACATCCGCCCACCAGAACCATTTTTTTGGAATCTACCACAGAACGAACAGCTGTTATGCGTGAGGCAAGAATGCTCATATGTTAATTTTTTCACCGATGAGATAGGAAGGCCGATTTTGCGTTTCGCGGTACATCTTTGCGATATATTCACCGATAATGCCGATCGTAATGAGCTGAATGCCGCCCATAAACAATACCGCTACAATAAGTCCGGTCCAGCCGGTTGTCCAGTATTCGTGTGATAGAAATAATCGACGATAGATAGCGTAGATAATACCGATGGACCCCAGTAGGGACGTAACAAAACCGGTGTAGGTTGCGATGCGCAACGGTTTGGTTGAGAAAGAAATAATGCCGTCGAGCGCAAAATTAACCATTTTTGTAAGCGGGTAATGAGTTTTGCCCGAATGGCGTGCGTCACGGTCAATATAGACGGAATCTTCCTTAAATCCTCCCCATGCAACCAGGCCGCGTATAAATTTATTATGCTCAGGAAGATCAGCAAGGTACTGGGTGACCCGTGCGTCCTGAAGGCGATAGTCGCCTACATCAGCGGGAATAGGGGTATCGGATAAGAAGTTCAGGAGGCGGTAAAACCAATACGCGGTTAGCTTTTTAAAAAAAGTATCATTGCGGGTTTTGCGCTTGGCATAGACGATATCGGCGCCTTGTTGCCACTTGTCGATCATACGGGGAATAAGCTCGGGAGGATCCTGTAAATCAGCATCAATGGCAATTGAGCAGTCGCCCGTTACATGGCTGTATCCACACATGAGCGCGTTTTGATGCCCAAAATTGCGGGTCAGGGAAATAATTTTAATACGTTTATCCTCGTGTGCTTTTTGTTTCAGTATCTCAAACGTGGCGTCGGTGGATCCGTCATTGATAAACAGTAATTCAAAGGGGATTGATACAAGGCTTTTTTTTAAACGAATAATGAGTGGGTCAACATTGCCCTCCTCATTGTGTACTGGAACAACAATAGAAACCAGGAAAGACTTTTTCATAGCTTGTGTTGCGGAGCTGGGAGTCGGACCCAGCCTAAAAGGTTATGAGCCTTTTGTGCGCCGTACACTACTCCGCGATTACAGAGCAGTATAGCAAAAATACGACTTAAATGCGATTTAAGCACGAACCAACTTGCAAATAACTGAAGGGTACGAGTAAGATGAGGTTAAAGAAAGGAGATGACAGCAATGGCAGTATCATTTTATGACGTAAAAGCAAAAGCAATGGTTGAGGTTCCTGATAACAAACTGAAGAAAACTAAATACGAGCGCACCACCAAATCGGGAAGCAAGCAGGTGCGTTACGCACTGCGCGGTGAAACTTCCGATGGACGCAAGCTCACCAAATTTGTTAATCAACAAACCTGGGAGTCTACGAATGCTCCTATGGAGTAATATTTCTGATTTTGAGAGTATCCCCCTGTAGCATCTGCTACAGGGGGCCTTGACTTTGCTTGATTTGCAATATGCAACTGAGTTGCATATAATAGTGCTTTATGCAAACACTGGCCATCCTTACGCAGGTGCTTAAAAAAAATAAGGTACGCATAACCACCATTCGCAAGGCGTTACTTATGATATTGCTTACGCGTACTAAACCCATGAGCGTCTATGACTTCCAAAAGAGATTGCAGCACGAAGGCATTGATGCCCATAAGGTAACGCTGTACCGTGATATTGAATTACTGTGTACATTAGGTATTATGCGCGAAGTGAGTTTTACTGATGGCTTTCGCCGGTATGAACTGGAAGAAGACCATCATCACCACGCGGTATGCACGGCCTGTAAAGAAGTGTTTGAAATTAATGATCAGGCACTAGAAAAAGCGGTGTTTTCGCTAGAGAGACGTACCAAAAAACGGTATCATTTTGCGAGCCTCAGCCACAATCTTGAATTTTTAGGAGTATGTACTCGTTGCTTTAAGCACTCATGAGATACCGGTGGTATGCAGTCGGCGTTATTTTTACGATAATTATTGGTGCTTTGCTTTTATTATCTCCCCGTCAACAGCCATCTCAAACGGTGCATGTTGTTGCCAGCATATATCCCTATGGTTTTTTGGCGCAAGCCATTGGAGATGACGACATTACGGTGTCTATCATAGTACCACCAGGCGCTGAGGCGCACGACTTTGAGCCGTCGCCGAAAGACATTGCACTGCTTGAAGAGGCCGATGTGGTAATGGCAAACGGCGCGGGCATAGAACCGTGGCTGGATGAGGTACAAAAAACACGATCAGCCCTCCAAAAACCAACATTGATTATGGCTGCCGGAGCGAATGATCCGCATGTATGGCTTGATCCAAACAATATGAAGCGCTTCGCGGCTGCTTTATCGAGTGAGCTTTCCCGCATTGATCCTCAACAGGCGTCTTCATACAAACAGCGTGCCGTAGTATTACAGAAAAAATTGACGGCACTGGATATGCGTATGAGACAGACGTTGAGTAGTTGTGAATATACCTCAGCCATTGTTGCCCATGATGCGTTTGGTTATTTTGCCCGCACCTATCACCTTGACATTATCCCTATCGCCGGCATTTCTCATGAGGATGAACCGTCAGCAAAAAAGATCGCTGAGCTGATTGATTTAGCCCGCAGCAACGAGATACATGCGGTCTATTTTGAATCGTATGCCGACCCCACACTTTCCCAAACATTGGCTCAAGAGGTAGGCGTCATTAGCTTGCCGCTTGACCCGGTTGAAACCATCAGCGATGATGATAGTACTACTACCAATTACTTGACGATTATGGAAGAAAACCGAAAACAGTTACAAAAAGGCCTGGTATGTCAGTAGTATCAGCCGTTGAGCTGGTTAACGTAGGGTTTTCGTACGGCGCCAATATGGTGTTGCGCGATGTAACCGCACGCATTGAACCGGGGGCATACGTGGGTATCGTGGGCCCCAATGGATCAGGTAAAACAACCCTTATTCAAATGATTGTGGGGTTGCTGGTTCCGTCAACCGGATCAGTAGCCATATTAGGTAAGTCGGTAGAAGAGGCGCAAAGAGCAGGAGCGATAGGGTATGTTTCACAGCGGCCAGATAATGCAGTCGCTTCGTTTCCGGCAACCGTATTTGAAGTGGTATCAAATGGAGGGATACATACTGCCGATAAGGTCCAGATGGCACTCCAGGCCGTTGATATGGCGAGCTTCGCCAATCGATTATTTACCCAGTTGTCGGGTGGCCAGCGGCAGCGGGTATGGATTGCACGAGCACTTGCGACACAACCCACCATATTGGCATTGGACGAACCCACCACCGGCATTGATGTGCGCGAACAGGCACGCTTCTACGAACTATTGGCGCAGCTAAACCAAAAGCAGCATGTCACTATTTTGTATGTAACCCACGACCTTGATGTGATCGCAAAACAGGCGCAGCAGGTGCTGTGTATTAATGGAACCATTGCCTGCAGCCTGTCAGGACCAGATTTACTATCACCCAATATGATTCGTTCAGTCTATGGAGACCGTATGTCGGTTATTCATCATCATCACCATGGAACTCATACTTGAGCCATTTCAGTATGCTTTTATGGTGCGTGCCTTGCTGGCGGGATTAGTGGTGGGCACCGTAGCGCCGCTCTTGGGGCAATTTATGGTAGTGCGCCGGTATTCGCTGTTTCCTGATACGCTTTCACACGTGGCGCTATTTGGCATAGCGGTTGCGCTTTCATTGGGCGTGCAGCCGGTATTGGGTGCGCTGATTACCTCAATCATGGCCGCACTACTGATGGAGCGTTTGCGTGGCAAAAAAATACACAGCTTGCAGGGTGATACCACCCTGGCGCTATTTTTATCAGGCAGTTTGGCTGCGGCAGTAGTGATTATGGGACTTGCCCGAGGGGTTCGCATCGATATGTCGAGCCTGTTATTTGGAAGCATTACCACCATAGGGGTTCATGAACTGTGGTGGATAGGCGGCATTGGAGCGGTTGTGTTGGCGCTGGTGTCGTGGGGGTATTCGTACCTATTTGCCGTGTCATTTGATGAAGACAACGCACGGGTACAGGGAATTCCGGTACGTTTAGTGAATGGTCTTTTGATGATGGGTGTTGCGCTGGTAGTTTCGGTTGCTATCCGGGCTGTTGGAGCATTACTTATCGGTGCACTCATGGTCATACCGGTTCTTACCGCCAGTATGTTACAGAAGAGCTTTAAGGCCACGATGGGCATGGCAATCCTATACGCCTGGATGGCGATTATATCGGGATTATTTATCTCGTACTATTTAGGAGTTGCCAGCGGTGGCGCTATCGTTTTAGTGTCGTTGGCAATATATATAGCGGTTTTACTGACGCATCGCGTATAATCGGGGGTATGAAATGGTTTTTCTTAATTGCTTCTTTCGTATTCTTCTTTGTTATCACGCCCCAGATTACCGCAGCGCAGGAATATAATCAGGGTACGGTTACTGATATCCAATCAGTAGCCGACACTCAGGGAAAGCCCATTGACCGCCTCATCATCCGCATTGATAACGGCACTACTGTGCGGGTTAATTATGACCGGCAGCAATCAAATGCCATTACCGATATACAGAAAGGCGACCGGGTAGTGGTTCAAACGGTACAGAATTTCGGCAAAAAACCGGTGCATTTGTTGTCGACCCGCGTTCGCAGCAATGCCATGCTGATACTTGCC
>PFEE01000079.1:0-1199 GCA_002793745.1 Candidatus Roizmanbacteria bacterium CG10_big_fil_rev_8_21_14_0_10_45_7
TCTGCAGTAATACCCAGCATGATACTAGCCATGATTGGAGGAGTGATTCTCGTATTACAGTTTGTAATTAACAGCTACGTATGGGTGGGAGAATCTATTATGAAGCTTACCACCAACCAATTCAATATTTTCTGGCTTGACTATGGCGGATTCGCCGCTATAACTTTTTCACTATTAACTTGTGTTCTTTATTTCACTTTTTTTTCCGCTATCAACGCATTTCAAAAAAGGTGATCCGAATGCATTTTGTTTCTAACCCAACTTCCTAATTTGGATATGGAGGTTAATGGATGTATATCAGAAAAATTGATACAATAACCCTATGATTGATCCGAAGCTAAAAAATAAAGTTGCAATTGTCACAGGTGCTAATCATGGAATTGGTGCAACTACTGCGAAAGCTCTTTCAGCTCAAGGGGTTAAAGTCTTTATCACCTACTATCGAATTCCTCCTGAGGACAAAAGTCTTGAAATAAAAAGTGATCCTTCTATTCCAGGAGACGCAATGTATAAAGCAAATCTAGCTAAAGATGCTACTGAGGTTTTAGATGCAATTAAACAAATAGGTGGCCAAGCTGTAGCTTATGAATACGATCTTTCTAACACAGATGTCATAAAAGAAATGTTTGATAAAGCTGAACAGGAGTTAGGATCAGTTGAAATACTTGTAAATAATGCTGCCTACTGCAAACCAGATACACTTTTGTTTGATAATGATGAGAAATCAGTAAGCGGTCATAGTATGAATACTATATCAGCCGAAACCCATGACAAACATTTCGCTATAAACTCTCGAGCTGTTGCACTTATGATGAATGAATTTACCAAACGTTATCAAAAAAGTAATGGAAGTGGGGGAAGAATTATAAATATCAGCTCTGATGGAGATGATTGTTTCCCAACAGAGGTTTCTTATGGAGCAAGTAAAGCAGCGTTAGTTTCATATAGCAGAAGTGCTGCCGTTGAGTTTGGACCATTAGGAATAACAGTGAATGTTTTGTCTCTCGGAGCAGTACAAACAGGTTGGATGTCTCCTGAAATAGAAAAACAAGAACTTGAAACTATTCCACTTAGAAAGATTGGTCAACCTGAAGATGTGGCTGATGTTATTGTATTCTTAGCTTCTGATCAAGCAAGATGGATTACGGGGCAGAAAATTTATGTCGGAGGCGGACATCGAATGATTTAGAGTTCGAACT
>PFEE01000079.1:1207-4128 GCA_002793745.1 Candidatus Roizmanbacteria bacterium CG10_big_fil_rev_8_21_14_0_10_45_7
AATGTGACTCCGATGAATCTGTTTCGAACCATTTCTCGTTTGGATCTTAAAACTAATGCTTGTATACCTCATCGCAGAATAATCTACTTCCCAAAAGTTTACCATCAAGATGTATACCTAGATATCATTCGAAAAAATTAAATTAATAATCCTTTAACTCTATCACTTTAATATCTGGCGATTTACCTTGATGCTTTATGTTTTCAGTTACTAATGTAGCCCCATATGCTTTAGCAAGTGAAAGAAATGCCGCGTCATAATAGGTTATAGTGCCTTGAGTAGCTAAATAATACGTTTCTCTCGCTAGATCTTCCGATTCTACCACAAAAGTGATTGGAAGAGAGTATACAGTACCTAATGATATGTGAGCTTGATGAGTTGTTAATTGTTTACTTTTAAGAAGTACATTTCCAATTTCATACTTAGCAAGTTCTGGAGCTAAAAGTTCAACATTCCCTTGTAAAGAGTCTGATAAAATCTTATCTGCTTTTTCTATATTTTGCTCATCTGTTGTATTAAGCCACTTAATAATTACAGAGGAGTCAATAACTAATTTCATAATACTTAATGAGAATATCTATCTTGCCCAAGAAATTCCGCTGCACTACCCTTACCCTTACTCTTAATTGCACGAGATGCTTTAATAAGATCCCATATCTTTTCTTTATCTACTCTTACTTGATGGGGTTTAATCATAATTTCATCAGGCTTTACTATTGAAATAGTAACAGCTGACATAGGACTAACCCAATTAAGTGTTTTTCTGATTGCATCAGGTATTGTAAATTGACCTCGATCACGAATAATTACTACGTTTTTCATATTTTCATACTATCAGAAAATCAGAAAAAGTCAATTAGTAAATTGAGGTAGCTATTCGAACCCTACCATTAGCCCGCTATATAATATATTTATGAGTTTGAGACTGTTGATGTCCCGTTTGGTGACCCGAGAGCGAATCGAACGCTCAACCTACTCCTTAGAAGGGAGTTGCTCTGTCCATTGAGCTACCGGGTCGGTTATGGATAAATTATAGCACGGAGGGGTCTATACAATCTCTTCTTTGCGGTTTCGCAGGAAGCCTATCCACTCTTCAATAACATCAAACAATATCTTAAACGGAGCCTCAATTAAAAAGTCAAAAATAAAAATAAGAATGTTGATTTTGCTAATTTCGTTGCTCAGCCACTTCCCCACGGTAATAAGCGGAACCATAAAAAAGTCAACAATGGGGCTAAGAATCGTTTCTTTATGATTAACGATATACTCCTTCGCAATCTGCCGTACGCGGTATCCAAAGAAGGCCACGGCAGTTAAGAAAAAGAAGAATACGATTTTACTGAGCCACGTGAAATTGATTATGTCGAGTACATTATCGATGAGCAGGAATGTTGCACCAAAGGTAACCAAGTAAAAAATCCAGAATAGCATTCTTCTAAAAATACTTTGATTAAGCTTCACCTGTACTTTAAAGTTAACCTTTTCGGTACCAACGCCGTACATAAATGTGCGCAAGCGGCTAAAAATACGCTCGGTGTTTTCTTCATCCGGTACATCCACGGTAGTAACCAACAGCATCATAAAAATTGGCGGAAACAGGGCATTAATGCCTAAAATAAGGGGATCTATGGGTTCGTTAAGCCGCACCAGTAATGGATACTCCGCCAAAAACACAAATATCATTTTGGTAAAAAAAATATAGATAATGCTGCGTACCCCTGCCCTTCTTAGCTTAGCTTTTGCCGATTCGTATTTCTCACGGCAAATAGATTCGATAGTTGACTTGAACTTTGCCTCATCTGCAATCAGTTCGCGCACTTGGTGTATGGGTTGTGAAAAAAAATCTTTTAGTACCAAATACGGCGGACGCTGGTTGAGTAAATACTTACGCACTTTGCGATTAATGGGGTATTTAATTTTTGTATCAATAAGGTGAAACGCATGGCGCAGCTTGTCCACGTGATGGGAAAAATCCGATGGTGGGCTTTTTAGTAAATCCTCAAACAGCAGGCGCATTAAATGAAACCGCAAGTATGGCTCATCACTTTTTAATAGCACCTGTTCAGTCGCAATATAGAAATAGAAATTTTTATCCTCTTCCGACAAGCCTTCAATAGTAACCGTTGGATTAAGTACCTGATACATATAGAACACAAACAGCTTATCGAACGCAAAATCATGCTCGGCAAATAACTCCTCAATTTGACACACGAGAAGGTCATGAATGAAGTCTGCGTAGTAATTTCGTTTATCCTCTGGTTCGCCCTTAATAATTTCATCACGCAACGCAATGTACCAGCGGATAATGCTCTCAAGCTTGTCTACTTTTGATTCCGGCAGTTTATTCGTGGGCAAGTATCCCGCCCATACAATTTCCTTGGCAATTGAGAGCGCCTCGTTGGTGAGCGACGGATTAAAGGCAAGGCGGCGGCGAATGATGCGATTAATCGCATTGCGGCGGATAATGTAATCATCCTTGAACTCTATGACGTTGCGCAATCGTTCATAGGCAATGGCAAAAAAAGATACGGTTTTTGAAACCTCAATGATATCAACGTCGTGCTGCTTGGTGTGCTCGTTGAGCTTCCCTACCTCATGCAGCAGTGATTCAGTTTGCTTTGATACGGTTATGTCGCTCATGGTGCCCTCGAGAGGAATCGGACCTCTATCCTTGGTTCCGAAGACCAATACTCTATCCTTTGAGCTACGAGGGCGTATTTATACATAGGCAATTATATACTGCTGCATTGAATTGTTCACCTCGGTCGAACTCATTTTTAAACATGGCAAACGATGTTGCGCCTGGTGAAAACAGTATACATCCCTTTGGTTGTGCTGCATCAAGAGCTAATGATACTGCTGATTCCATACTGGTTTGGATGTCTCCTACTACTATTTTTTTGGGAAGCTGGGAAAGCAGC
>PFEE01000079.1:4169-11484 GCA_002793745.1 Candidatus Roizmanbacteria bacterium CG10_big_fil_rev_8_21_14_0_10_45_7
TCCCTTCAGTAACACCACGGCATCAACCGATGAGGTGATAGTAGCTACCAGATCACCATAGGGTAAATTCTTGCTGTTGCCTCCCATGATAAGGACAGTGTGGGTATACTGCTGTTCTTTCATAGCTGTAATGGCAGTTATAAGCGCAATAGGGGTAGTGGATGTTGTGTCGTTATATATGTCAACATCCTTAATGGTTTCTATTTTCTGCAGCCGGTACGGCACTCCCTTAAATTCATACAGCATTTTTTCAATATGCTCGTCGGGGATACCCAGGGTGCGCCCAACCGCCTCTGCCAGCGCCGCATTTGATCGGTTATGCGATCCGGGAACACTCAAATCTTTTTTGTATGAAGTCACCCATTGCAAAGCCGATTGATACGTACTTTTATCAATTTTATCTTTAAGTGACTCATCAACAATTAAGATGTCCTCAGGTTTCTGATAGGCAAACAGGGCTGTTTTGTCATACCAGTACGCATCCATTGATGGGTAAAAATTGAGATGATCGGGGTAGAAGTTAGTAAAGACCGCAATGTGAGGGCTTTTTTTAATGCGATGCAGTACGGCAAGCTGCCACGATGACAATTCAAGAACAATATAGTCCAAGTTCTCTTGTTTATCCAGGATCTCTATCGTTGAGTTACCGGCAATATTACCGCCGATCGCCACCCGTTTTCCCACGCTCGATAGCATATTCACAATCATAGTGGTGGTTGTGGTTTTGCCTCTCGTTCCGGTAATGCCGATAACCGGAACCGTTACCGCCTTAAAAAAAAGCTCAATTTCGCTGGTTACCTCAATTCCTTTTTTTCGTGCCTCAATGAGTTGAGGCATGTCCCACGGAACTGAGGGGCCGATAATAATAAGATCGATGTTGGTAAATACCTCATCGGGGTGCCCACCAAGCGCAAACTGTATTGAAGGAAACTCCTTAAGCTCATCTACTGATGCCGCCAGGTCATGTTCATTTTTTTTATCAGTAATAGTCAGTGATTTTACCTGTTGAGCTATGTAGCGAGCTAAACCTAATCCTCCTCCCTGCACCCCCAAACCTATCTGTAGTACCCTCTTTCCCTTTAATAGCGGCTGAAGTGCGTGATGCATAGTGATAGACTATTGTAGCATATGGCCATTATCATCCTTGCACTGGTAGTATTTTTACTGGCTCTTATTTATGTCTATGTTGCCATGGCAGTCTCCGATTGGCTTGGTGTTCCCTTTGTCCCCACGTACTCATGGGATGTAAAAAAACTACTCTCGACCATTAAAGCCCGCAAAAACGATGTGTTTTATGACATTGGCGCCGGTGATGGGAGCGTGGTGCGCTATGCAGCTAAGCACTGGGGAATAGAGTCGTACGGGGTAGAAAAAAACAGAATGCTGGTGTGGTATGCACGCTTGATAAGTTGGATAACTAGGCAAACAGATGTTCACATGATTGCCGCTGATGCATTCTCTGTCTCATACCGCAACGCAACCATTATCTACCTGTATTTATTTCCCGAGTTTATCGCAAAACTTATCGTGAAGCTTAAAAAAGAATGCAAACCAAGGACACTGGTTATCTCCCACAAGTTTATTATTAAGCCGTGGAGCAACTCTCTGGAGCAATTCGAGGAAAAAACCAAAACGTACTTCTACCGCCTACCGTAAATTAAAGTTTTTTTATTTTCAGCTTCAGAGTTTTTTCAAGCTCAGTTACCATCTGCGGCAAAATTGATGTTCCGGCTTTAGGATAGGAATATATACGCATGGTAATGGCTGATTCAAACGAACCGCGGTATTCGATGCGATCGATTTCTTTAAACTTTTTGGCAAGATGCTCGGTAATGTCGTTCCAGGTACGCTTTCCGTCAAACATATATGTTATATCTTCAATAACCGGTGTTCCTTTAACTGGGTTCAATAATGGCGTAGGATCGTATGCTTCAATGAGTGAGGAAAGCAGTACATCGGCATATGAACGCCGGTCGGTAAGCATACCCACTTCGCCCGCTATGTTGCCATTAATGCGTACGGCAGCACGGACTGACACCCATCGTACCGGCTGTTTCATAGGTACAAACTCAAGATTGCGTACGTGTAACAATGTGGCTAGGTTTTGAATGATTCCCTTCATCACATCAAATGACCGCGACGACATGAACGACAAATGGGGCTCCTCAATAGGCAAATCTTCCTCGCGTGGAATATAGACATTGGCGCACTCAAATATGCTGAGCTCCTTGATTTGAGATGATACGATAAACACCGCATGGTGTGACGGTATGAGGCTGCGGCGCAAATACGCGAGGTCTGTTGATAGGGGATTGGTAATTTCCAGGTGGTCTGTGATTTTGAGTCCCATAAACTCCATGTCTTTCTTGCCATACATTGAATAGGTATATACCTCATACAGTCCGCTGCTGCGCAAATGCTCTTTAATCATGCGGATGACACGATAGCGCTCGTCAAATGCCAATACCTCTCGATCTTCTTTGAATGCAAACGGTGACAGTGTTTCTCCAATACGGTCGTAGCCGTAAATACGTGCCACTTCCTCTACCACGTCAGCTTTCTCAAACATATCATACTGACGCCAAAACGGTACGGTCACCTGAAGTTCATCTCCATGAAGCTCTACCGAAAAGCCCAGTGATTCAAGAATGGTGATCATGTGCGGCGTTGATATATCCTCTCCAATACGGCTGCGGATATAGTGACCGGTTATGGTAATCTTTGGAGCTTGATATACGTGCGGATAGTAGTCGAATGCCTTTGAAACAGCAACACCACCCGCAATCTGTTTCATAAGATCATAGGCGTACCAAAAGGCTGGTTCTGCTCGCTCTGAATCCACTCCTTTTTCAAAGTATAAGCTTGAGTCACTCCGTGCTCCGGTTTTCATTGAGGTGGCACGAATATGCAATTTATCAAACACCGGTACAAACAATATAATGCGCTTGGTACCGGCCGTTACCTGGCTGAGCTTACCTCCCATAATGCCTGCGAGGTCAATGAGGTTGCCCTGTTTATCTTCAATGACAATATCTCCCCCCGGCAACACATAGTGCTTGCCGTCAAGTACCTGGATTTTCTCATCTTTTTGAGACAACCGGATAACCATGTTTCCACCGGGAATGGTGTCGTAATCAAACATGTGTACGGGCTGACCGAACACTAAGCGCACGTAGTTTGAGATATCAACTGCTGGGCTAATTGAACGCATGCCTGCTTTTTCAAGTGCGCTCTGAATCTCAACCGGTGTAGTCTTGGTTGGATCGATGTCACACACCACAGCAATGAGTCGATTCACGATACCTTCGTCTTTAATATCTATGCTAAGCAAGCTTTGCTCACCGAGTTGGCTTTTCGAATAGTCGCGCAAAATGTTTTTTATCCACGCAATCTCATGGTTAAATCGCGGCAAAATAGCCATAGCCTCCTGCGCAATACCCACTACTGATGCTGTATCAATGCGATTAGAGGTGATTTCAATATCAAACACTTCATCACCATCTTCGGTGCGCACCACGTGTTCTACCGATGGACCACTCAGAGTAAGGCAGCGGGCGAATTCTGACGCGGAAATGCTCGTTTTAATATGCTTTTTCAGCTCTGAATACGGAATCAGGATGTTCATGAGTTATGGTAGTACAAACTGACATTCCCTTCATACAGCGGGCGCATGTCTTCTATAGAGCCGCGCATCATCAGAATGCGCTCTATTCCAATGCCGAATGCCCAACCGCTGTATATATCGGGATCAATATTACCTGAACGCAATACGTGAGGGTGCACCATACCGGCTCCTCCCAATTCAAGCCATCCGCTTTTACATACTTTGCACTTGCGGTTATCAACCATTCCCGTGCCGTTACAGATCGAACACGTAATATCCACTTCAAATGATGGCTCGGTAAATTGAAAGTGGTAGGGCCGTAACCTAGTTTTTACTTCGCTGCCATAGTATTCGCGTACAAAATGAGCAATCGTTCCCTTCAGGTGGTTAATCGTAATGTCCTTATCTACACACAATCCCTCAAACTGATGAAACATAGGGGTGTGTGATGCGTCCCAATTAGGGCGGTAACACTTCGCAATGCTGATCATTCTAATGGGAGGTCCTTGGCGTCGCAACATCTCTCGTGCCTGTCCCGATGAGGTATGGGGCGACATAACCATGCGTCCATACTTGGATGACACGGGTCCCCGCACAAAAAACGTTTCAAAATCATCACGTGCGGGGTGAGTGGGGCCCATGTTAAGCGTATCAAATGAGAAATATTCCCACTCTACTTCGTGATAGGTGTAGTCGTAAAATCCAATTTTCTGGAATATGCGACGAATGTCGTCGATGGCTTTGGTGGTAAGATGCAGGTCGCCGGTCACCGTTCGCTCCCCGGGCAGCGTTACATCAACTAGGGCCTTATGCGTATCAATTTCGGATAGCGTATTCCATTTCACGTCATAAATATCCTGCAATTCACGCTTGATGATATTAAGCTCGCTTCCCCGCTCTTTGCGCTCTTCAATCGACAGGTTTTTGAGTTCTTTGAGGGTTACAGTCAGTGAGCCATTTTTCCCAAACAGCTCATTATAGATAGCGATTAAATTCTCGCGCGATTGAGCGTTCTCAATCTTTTGTCGTGCGAGGTCAAAGTCCATGGTTGTTATTTCATAGACTTAACGTGGGATACTAAGGCAGAAAACACGTTCGGCTCAGTGGTAAGCTTACTGAGGATCTTTCGATCAAGATCAACACGCTTTTCATGCAACGTATGTATAAAACTGCTGTATGAATAACCCAATGGTCTGAGAGCTGCGTTAAGACGCATAATCCACGTAGTACGCATTTGTCGCTTCCGTTGTTTGCGTCCTGCAAATGCATATTCACCGGCATGTGCTACTGCCTCATGGGCAACTTTCACTAAACGGTTGCGCGTCATGCGATAACCCTTAGCTAGTCCCAGGAGTTTGTTATGCCGTTTGCGTGATACGACGCCTCGTTTTACTCTCGTCATGCGCTTGCACCCAATAACTTCTTAACTTTGGTTGCTTCGGTTAAAAATAGTGCCTTCGTACTCTTTAAGCGACGTTGTCGTGCTTTATTTTTTTTGGTTCGAAGATGGCGCATACCGTTACTGCGGTGAAGCACCTTGCCGGTTCTGGTTACGCGAAAGCGTTTTTTAATAGCCTTTTTCGTTTTTAGTTTTCCCATTTTTTTATTTCTGTTGGGTGATGATCACCCGCAAAACTTTTCCCTGCATAACCGGTTCAGAAACCGTTTTTGCTATTCCTACCTGTGCAATGAAGCGAGTGAGAAATGCGCGCGCCTCTTGTTTTAATTCCAACTGTCTTCCTTTTAACCACAAACTTAACTTTACCTGATGGTTCTTCTCCAAAAACTCTTTCGCTCTTAGTGCCAATCGTGTCGCATCATTTTCCGCTACAAACAACCCTAATTTTATCTCTTTTACCTCTGTCTTTCCATGCGATTCGTTCTTTTCTTTCTTGGCAAGCAGATACAGGTACTTATTCAGCTCTATCAGTTTAACTACCGGCGGCACTGCCTTGGGCGCAATCTCAACGAGATCAATTCCCCGTTTTCGTGCCTCTACCAGCGCCTCATACGAACTCATTAACCCCACCTGCTTATTCTGATCATCCAGCACTCGTACCTGTGGTGCCCGTATCTCGTCGTTTACGCGAATAGATCGGCGGCGTATATCTTTTTTAGATGGACTTCTTCTCAATAGCTATGCGTAACTTATTCATAAATTCTGACAAGGGCACCATACCCATGTCTTTGCCTTCACGTGTTCTGATTGATACATATAATATTCCATCGGTACTTCGTTTTTCCTGTTCTTTCCCTCCAATTATACACAGGTATGGAACCTTTTGCAATGTCCAGTCACGGATTTTAGCCGATAATGTTTTGTTGCTTACGTCCAGTTCTGATCGAATACCTGACTCGCGCAGAGCCGTCTGAACATCTTGAGCTAAACCGTCAAATGCGTTACTGACCGGCACGACGGCCGCCTGCACGGGAGAAAGCCACAAAGGGAATGCGCCGCCATAATGTTCAATGAGAATCGACATAAATCGCTCAATTGATCCCATAATAGCTGCGTGTATCATAACGATACGTTCATGCTCACCCTGTTCATTGATGCACGACAAATCAAACCGATCAGGCATATTTCTATCAACCTGTATGGTTGCCACCTGCCACTCACGACCCAAAGAATCTTTACTGATAAAGTCAATTTTAGGTCCGTAAAAAGCAGCTTCGCCCACCGCTTCCGCGTACTCAACTCCTCGTTCTGTAAGAATATCCCGTAGTTGATTTTCTGCATATGCCCATGCTTTGCGGGTACCAAGGTATTTCTCAAAATGGTCGGGATCATGAAGTGACAGTCTATACGAAAGCTTAGGGAACCCTGTGCCTCGATAAAATGCCTCTACAATTTCCCATATAGCCAACGCCTCTTGTTTTACCTGATCTTCGCGACAAAAAACATGAGCGTCATCTTGGGTAATGCATCGCACTCGCGACAGTCCCGCCAATTCACCACTTTGTTCATCACGGTATACCATGGTTGTGGTTGCATATCGTTGGGGCATCTCACGATAGCTATGAGGTTTTCGATCGAAAATTTGAGTATGGTGCGGACAATTCATCGGCTTGATGGCAAATTCGTGGCCTTCACGCGTATTAATATGGAACAGCTCCTCCTTAAATTTGTCCCAATGGCCGCTGGTTTCATACAAATCCTTTTTGGTAATATGGGGAATTTCTACCTTTACATATCCCTTTTCGCGACGCAGTTGCCATACAAAGTCATCAAGTAAATTTCTCACCAGGGTACCTTTTGGGGTCCATAACGGCAAACCCTTACCTACTTTATCTGAAAAAGTAAATAGGTCAAGTTTCGGGCCCAGTATTTTATGATCACGTTTCTTTGCCTCTTCGAGGCGAATGAGGTATTTCTGTAGCTCATCCTTGGTGGAAAAGCACGTACCATAAATACGGGTCAACATCTTGTTTCTTTCGCTTCCCCGCCAATACGCTCCGGCTAGGGAAAGCAGTTTGAAATATTTCAGTTCTTTTGATGGATTATCACAATGGCCACCACGACATAAATCGCGGTATGTACCACCTGATTGATACACGGTTAATGTTTGCCCTTCTTTGGCAAACTCCTCTATGAGTTCCTGCTTATACGGATTGCCCTTATGCTCTTCCAACGCCTCCTCCTTACTAAGCTCAAAACGATCAAAAGACTGCCATGAACTTGCCAGCTCATGCATTTTTTTCTCAATAACA
>PFEE01000048.1:0-147 GCA_002793745.1 Candidatus Roizmanbacteria bacterium CG10_big_fil_rev_8_21_14_0_10_45_7
ATGTTGAAAGTATTTTCGTGCTCCCAGAAGGGGAAGATGCTCCCATACGCCAATCTCAAGTAGGGGATCGTCCGGTGAGCCTGATGAACCGGGGGCAATAACCAGTGCACCGGGTTGAAAGCCAAATAAATTATCGGTATAAAACGC
>PFEE01000048.1:215-478 GCA_002793745.1 Candidatus Roizmanbacteria bacterium CG10_big_fil_rev_8_21_14_0_10_45_7
AGTGGGGAATCGTGGTTTTAATAGTACCAAAGCTGTCAATATGCCCCACATAAAAACCGGTTAATGCCGGAATGGCATCCTGATGCAGGTCTTCAAGCTCCATAGTGTCATCCTGTTCCATCATAAGCAGCGCCATCAGGCGCATATACAGGTCACGGGAACGCAGCTGCGCTCCTTCATGCAGATTAGGATACTTATATAGATAGGCTATTTCGGTGCGGATCATGGAGAAACTGTAACCGGCGTTGGGGCCGCATACCCAG
>PFEE01000048.1:488-728 GCA_002793745.1 Candidatus Roizmanbacteria bacterium CG10_big_fil_rev_8_21_14_0_10_45_7
GGTGCTTCATAAGCAGAAACGGTGAGGCGGTATTAAGGTTCGTTCGGGCGTCAGCACTGACAAACAGCACTAAGTTATTAGGGTCACCCCAGTGTTCCTCAGTAATCAGGATTTGTTTCAGAAGATAGCTGCTGTTTATGGTATTGGGAGAAGAGGAGACGAATGAAATAGAGGCGGGCGCCCTTCCATTAAGATGTCCCAGAAGCGTGCTGCGTAGCTCTTGAACGGTCAAAGAATCAT
>PFEE01000048.1:750-7144 GCA_002793745.1 Candidatus Roizmanbacteria bacterium CG10_big_fil_rev_8_21_14_0_10_45_7
GGCATTTTTCATGGTTGTACGGGCGGCGGCGTGCGACGCTTGATGTACCAGATGATTCCGAAGATGCCGCACAACAATAGTAGGGTTACCACCAACTGTATCGCCCGCGCTATCAATCCCTGCTGTTCTTCCTGTTGAGCGTTCTGGTCCTGTGATGGTGTCGGTGAAGATGTTCCCGGAGGGGGAAAGATCATGCGTCCCTGTGCATCCAAGGTACGAATAGGCGAGTTTACACGGTTAACGGTAGCTGTTGATTCATCAAACAGGTTCACGCCTTCCTGCTTCATATATTCACTATTATTCTCTGCAAACGAGGCAGTGGTCATACTGGATACCGGGGTTCCATTCTCGTCAGCAATCAGAAGTGCAAATTCAGTTTGAGGAAGTAGGCTGGAGGGAATTTTTACAAACCCTTTTTCATCTGCCTGAACGGTAAGCACATTTTTATTATTCAGAGAAGGAATAGCCAGACGAACTTCAGCGTTTTTCAGTATTGCTTTGTCAACCGCTATGTAGCCTTCAATAAATTCGGGCACCGGATACAGTAATACGGGAACACTGCGATCGGGTTGCTGGGTTAGTGCCGCAGTTTTTAAACCGTATACTCCTTTTGGCTTAATAGCAACCAATTCAAGAGGGCGCAACGGGTCGATTTTAGTCTTGGAAACTTCTACGGTAAATACGCCGTAGTTATTAGCCGTCGTACTTGCCACTTTTGATACACCCACATACACTTCTAGGTTAAGTTTTGGGTGGGTAACCGTACCAAATATGGTCTGGTTGCCATTGGGCTGGCGTACAATCATTGAGCTCAATATTTTTGGCCGTGTACTGGTTGCTTGCGCACTACTGCTGGGTATAACCGGGACATCACGGTGTTCAATGGTACCCAGCTGAACAATGGGGTTGCCAATATAGAGGTTGGTATACAGACCGGTTTCTGCAAGTCGTGTTGATAGATTAGTTATCTCATTGGTTGAAAGAGGGAAACGGTATTGGGATTTATTAATGCGCAGGAAATATGTTCCGTCTTCTACGTAAAAGGCAAAATGCCCATCTTCGCCGGTGCTAAAGGGATTTTGACGCACCTGCGGACTCTCGGGGTATAAGCTTCGGTCCTCCCGAAGCAAACTTACCGATGTGCCCGGTAGAGGTTCAAGGGTGAGGGCGTCAAATATGGTTCCCTCAGGATCCCAATATATGGCTGTACAATCGTTCGCGTTGCCATTGGTGACTTCAATCTGTGCCAGCTTGTTGCCGGGATTGTCACCTATAGCGGTTGATCGCACACTATATTCTTGAAAGGCAAAAAAGAAATGATTTTTTTTATCTTCGCTATAGCTGTGGACCTGGGGAATTGTGATATTGCCGTTTCCGTCGGTTACGAGTGCTGTTTCCGTTTTAAGTTGAAATTCTTTGCCAACCGTAGGAATTTCTTCGCCCTGTACGCTTTGGCATAAGGGGGCACCATTCATGTCGGTTGCGCACACCCAGTTATTATCGATATTGCGCCACAGCTCAAAAGGCGCATTGGGCTTTAATCCGCTTCCGCTTAACCGTACGGTATGTTCAGAGTTATCACCTAGTTGCTGGTACGAAAGGCAGTAGTTTCGTATTGCCTGGGGAACATCGGTATCGAGATTGGTGTTTATATCGTTAGTTTGGGCATAGAGTGGAGGGGCAAGAGCAAATAAAAAAACAACGATACCGGTCAATAACCACTTCATATATACAATGTACGAAAGTATTGCGTTTCTTGCAAGGGTCACATAACATGGATATATGCGATCAGTATTTTTACTATTTGTCGTTATTGGGTTTTTTTTGTTTATCGTGGCACCTTCGGCATATGCAACTAGCTATACCATCGTAGGCCCATCAGGTCAGCTGGTTCGTGATCAAGAGTACGATTTCACCGTGAATGTAAATACCGATGGAGCAACGATGACAACGGGAACTGCTCAGGTAACGTATCAAAGCCAGTATTTGCAATATGTGTCAACGACTCCGGGAAGTTTTTTTGGTACGGTTGATGCGACGCCCGGCACCGGCACGGTACAACTGGTAGGAACCAATACGGCGGCAAAGTCGGGAAGCGGAAGTTTTGCTGTGATTCGTTTCAAGCTTATTGCAGATTCACCAGGAAGCACTGAATTGTGTACGGTAGCAGAGGTGCCGGGTACCACACCAACTACGGTTGTACCCACCACGGCAACTATGAGCTGTTTTGATACCTGTACGGTAAACGGAACCGCGTGCCCCAGCGGTATGTCATGTGTTGATGTCAATGCAGGAACCGGTGCGGCTTCCTTATACCGATGTGTATTGCGTCCTGGTTCAAACTGTGGTTCAAGTGATCAAGCATGTTGGTGCGGCAATCCTACTGCAACACCCGCAGCCATTGCCGCCTCAGGCATTACCACCGGTATGATTATTGGTGCTTCGGCTTTTGTACTCATTAGTATTGGGCTTCTTACCCTCTTTGTACTATAATAAAAACCAAATTCAAAATCCCAATTCATAAAGGGAGATTTTTTTGGGATTTGGTGCTTTGAGCTTGGGATTTGTTTCCGGGCCTGTAGCTCAATTGGTAGAGCGTCCCGCTCGCAGCGGGAAGGTTGGGAGTTCAAGTCTCCTCAGGTCCACTACACATGACTGAAGAACAGAAGCGCAGAAAAATGTATGCACTGGTTCGCATCGGTATTGCGTTGGGCGTACTCGGCGTGTGCATATTGGTAATACTGAGTCTGCGGCCCCTGTTTGAGAGCAATGGCGTTATACCGATTCTTAGCTCTTGGTATAACCGTCTGTATCCCCCCCACATTTCTTCAACCTGTACCCGCTGCGATGCAATGAAAGAACGCATTAGGCAGCTTGAGGAGGATAACAAACAACTGCGTCGTGAATTGGGAACCATTCCAGAAAAGTCCGACATGCTGCCCGCGTGGGTAATCTGGATACAGGGAAGCCATTATACGTTGGCATTTGAACGTACTGAAAAAAGCTCTCTTATTAAAAAGGGAACACCCGTTATTATTGGCTCAGTATTGTTGGGTACGGTGTTGCGCAGCTCGCCGACCATGGTTATTATGCAGTCGGTACATGACAGTCATTACCGGAGTGAGGCAAAAACCGAAGCAGGGGTACAGGGAGAGTTGATTGGTGATTTTGGCCAGGAGCTAACCTTTCGCTTTCCGATTGGTTCGAAAGTGGTCACTAATCAACGCGTCTATGCGGTATTTCCCGAGCGGGGCTGGCAATTTTTAGTAGGGACCATTCAAGAGGTCAGCAACGACCGCTCAAAGCCGTTTCAGGATGCGCAGGTTGACACGGTGCCGTATAACCCCAACAATAAACTGTTGTTTATGCCCTTATGATAGAGTTCGTGGTTATGACTGTCAGCTTAGGTGGATTAACCATCCTAGTACCCCGCTTTATTTATCTATTTATATGGGGTTTGCTGCATCTCTCGATACATAAGCCAATTTTGTCGATGATTTCTGCGGTCGTGGTCGGTTTTTTGTTTGATTTGTTTCATGTATTGCCAATGGGCCAAATGGCATTATTTTTTTTGTGTACCGTTGGTTTTTTTGAACTGTACGGCACCGTGTTTCATAACAAAAATATACTATTCGTCAATATATATGCTTTTGTGTTTAGCATATTGGGCTATGTGGTATTGGAGGAGCGCATAACCGTTATGTTTTTATTACTATATCTGGTTGTAGCCCTACTGATGAGCACTTTGGTTGCGCGAAGACCATCAAACACCGTATAATACTTTCGTTCAAAGGACGATAGGAATAGATACGGGTCGTTAGCTCAGTTGGTTAGAGCGCAGTCCTGATAAGACTGAGGTCCCTGGTCCGAGTCCAGGACGACCCACATTCATCGATTCTGAGCTACGTATTGTATCCAGAAGTGAGGAATATCGGGAAAATATTCATCGAGTCCGTATGATGAAGTCAGTGAGAGTATACGCTCCTGTATGACGGGATTATATTTGCCGAATGACAGTAAAGCTGCTCTTGCATGAAACGCCATCTGGTAGCGTAGCTGGTCGCAACTGTTTGTATCAGGAGCATGCAATACCATTTGTTCATCGTCAACCAGCGCATGCAAATTATGATCAGGAACTTGAGTAAACAACTCCATTAGGGGAACAACAGCAAAGGCAACGGCAGATGCGGGGGCATCGACCCGAAGAGGAATCTGTTCGGTCTCCAGATCCATAACTAGAAAAGTATATACCTTTGTGTTAATCTCAATGTGTTATATGCAACTCCGTAATTTTCTCATCATCATTGGTGCTGCGGTGGGGGCGGGCATATTTGCGCTTCCCCCAACGCTGGTAAATACCGGTTATGTGCCGTTTGCTTTGTTACTGGTGGGCATCGCTATTGCCATGGGGTGGGTGAATTATGGTTATTATCAAGTGGTAGCACGTAGCACCAGCCGACATCAGCTTCCCGGGTATGTCTTGAGGACGCTTGGTTCGCGCTGGTCGGTGGTGGCAAGCGTATTGCTCTTAGGTTCAACAGTAGGAGCGCTTCTCGCCTATTTAAGCTTAGGAGGCCAATTTATTGACAACTTAATCAATACGCCCTCGCCCCTAGGAACCGGCATCTTTTTTATCGCCATTGCCGTTCCGTTTCTGGCCATGGGGAGATCGCTTGAGTTATGGGACTATGTGTTTAGTACCTTGAAAATAGTCCTGTATGTAGTTCTGATTATCGTGGGAATAGCAGTAATTATTCCTGGTAACCCCTCACTGGCTACGAGCCGTGAGGCCTACGCTCCCTACATACTGTATGGATTTGGTCCTATTTTGTTTTCATTAACCGCGTTTTCCATAGTACCGGAATTAAAGCGAACTCCACAAGGGGTCAGTAAAACCATTGCGTATGCGCAAATCAGTATGAGCGTATTGTATCTATTGTTCGCTCTGCTGTTTGCCGGAGTTATTTTAGGTGACGGATTTATTACCATCAATGGCTGGCTTCGCCGGCTGCTTGATGGAGTAGGGCTTATTTCGGTATATACACCGTCCTTAATGTTCAGTTGGGTGGGGTATGACCTGTTTACTAAGGATTTGGGCTTTAAACCGTTCCATGCAAAACTCATGATTATCGCCATACCGCTGCTGCTGTTTGTGATGGGTATGAGCCAATTCTCACTTATTATCGGCGTAACCGGAGGGATATTTTTGGCTGCTATCGGAATGCTTATTATGGAAATGTATCATGTAGTATTCCCCGTAAAGCACGCGCTAGCGGTTCGCCTTTTGCAGAGTATATTCTTTTTCAGCATTTGTCTTGAGTTATTGTTATTATTTTCACCATGAAAAAGACTACCATGACCATTACCCGTATTGACGCATCGTTGCCGCTTCCCGCATATCAAACCAGCGGAGCAGTGGGGTTTGATTTGTATTCACGCGTCGATATGGACATTGCACCCCGCTCACTGGGATTAGTTCCGCTTAACATAGTGGTGGCAGTGCCGGAGGGGTATATGTTGTTGGTTGTGCCGCGCAGCTCAACTCCTAAAAAAAAACATCTACTGATTCCCCATGGCATTGGCGTTATTGACCAGGACTATTGCGGATCAACTGATGAGCTGCTGTTTCAGGGATATAATTTTTCGGACGAACCGGTGCAGATTCTGCGGGGCGAGCGTATTGCCCAGGGATTGCTGGTGAAGGTAGGTATTGCTGACTTTGCTGAATCAAAACATGTCTCGAGCACGTCCAGAGGAGGTATCGGGAGTACCGGTTAGTTTGTTTATTCTTTTTCGCTCGTAATTCTACTGCCGGTTGTTCCGTGCTGGTCAAGGTATTTGGCATTTTTTTGCTTGTAGTAAGGGCGCTGGGCAGGGCTGGTGAGCTTCTCAAATGACACTGAGCAAATGCGCATACCGGGGTAGAGTGCTACCGGCATACGGGAATGGTTGCCTAATTCAAGCACAATGTTGCCGCGCATACCGGGATGGATCAGCGCAGCGGTTGAATGCACCACAATACCCAATCTTCCCAATGACGAGCGTCCTTCAAGCCGGCCGGCAATATCATCGGGCAATTCTATGCGCTCGATGGTGGAGGCGAGCGCGAATTCACCAGGGTGGAGAATAAAGCTTTCATCCTCGCTAACCACAATGATTTTCATGGGCGTAATGAGTCCCTTGTTACGGGGATCAATATACGGCGTTTTGTCGTGTTCGAATATTTGAAATTCGTTATGCAGACGTAAATCAATGGAACAGGCCGACAGTGCCTCATCGAAATTGGGAAGCGGATCAAGCACGATGGATTTGTTCAAAAGGGCAGTTTTGATGTCGCCATCAGACAAGAGCATGTGTGCTATTATGAACCATATGCGATCGCTAATCAACCTTT
>PFEE01000029.1:0-2003 GCA_002793745.1 Candidatus Roizmanbacteria bacterium CG10_big_fil_rev_8_21_14_0_10_45_7
ATCTTGGTAAGATTTCCTGCCTTGCCCATAAGAATCCCAATAAGCGGGTTAATAATGGAGTTAACTAGTGCCGTCACCAATTTGGTGAGGGAACTTCCCATAATAAAACCCACCGCCAACCCCACAACACCGCGCTCTCGGATAAATTCAATAAAGCCTTTCATGTGCCGGGAGGAGGATTTGGACCTCCGACCCATCGCTTATGAAACGATTGCTCTGCCCCTGAGCTATCCCGGCGAGTAAGTCAATTATATCAAGAAGAAGTTACAGGATATATTTTTTACCTTTTTTTGAGAAGACGTAGGCAGGAAGCCCAAAAAAAACCGTTCACCCTGTCAAATCCCAGTTGGTCAAATATATACCATCAACTATAGCACTTCACGTTTTCAAAAATTGTATTCCTTCTTTTAACAACTCAGGAAAAGACGTAGTCGTCTTCCTTTTTGTGAAAAGAAAATTTCGAAGTTCTTTCTCTTGAGGATATCCACGATCAGGAATAGAAACAATTTCTCTAAAATCAGTATTCAAAAATACAGTGAACGCTTCTTTTAAAGCCGTATCTTGATAATAGTATAAAAACATAAAGTGCATTATCTCATGGCAAATGGTCCTCACCTGTTCTTCAAGAGAAAACCTATAACTTACCATAAACCAACATTCCTTAAGTGAATATGGACAAATAGGAAGAGTTGTAAAATAAGCGGTTGTTTGAGGGAAAAAAATCGGTTTACGATAAAACTGTTCAGTGAGTTCAAAAAATCGTCTTTCTTTACGATACCAGGATTTTTCTAAAGACTGTTGCATAATAAGAAATTCATATCTATTCCGTTGGGTAATTTTGGTAAGAATATCTTTAAGAATCTTCCTTGCAGCAATTTCATTTTCAGCTTCTTGAATTACTTTCAATTCTTCAGGGAAGAGAAATCTTTTGGTCCATACATCAATATCTTTTCTTTCGTGCTTTAACCATTTAAACCGATAGATTGAATTGATATAATTATCAATATCTTTATTTAAATTGTAATGAAAAATAATCTTTCGCATACGCTGCAATTACTTTGATAAATTTGTTGTGATTCCACCATAACAATCACAGCGACTCCACTCATCATGGGCTGCCGTTCGGCCATTTTTTACCCTCACCATGACGTGGAGCAGCCTATCGCAACAATAATACCAGGCAAACCCGCAAATGAGTGGGCAGACCGGTGAAAGTACTGATCCTATTGGTTTGGCGCGTTGCTGTGCCATCATCTGAACAGTCATTGATTACCACCACCGATACATAATGATGATTATTGCGCATGAGGCAATTATTGTAACACATCAGATTATGCAAATCGAAAAAAATTATTTCCGAATTCGGGCAGCTATTTCAGCCAATTCTTCCTGGGTTACTGCAATCTGTTCCCGAGGAACAATGGGCGGTACACTTTTGATATCATCAAAGCGAGGCAAGATGTGAACGTGGGCGTGCGGCACCTCTCCATAGGTAAAATAGTTCACAAATGATGGCTTCAAAGACTGCTGGATGGCACGAGTCACCGCTAATACCGTTTCCCAATACGGTCCAAAGTTAGGAACGTCATACACCCATCGTACATGTTTCTTGGGAACAACTAAGGTATGTCCTTTTACCGTGGGATAAATATCTAAAAATGCCAAAAAATCAGCGTCCTCATATACGATATAACCAGGCAGCTCATGCGCTACTATCTTACAAAATATACAGTTACTGACCGAGTGATCATCAGACATTGTTGCTGCGCAGTAAACTGGTAATTTCGTGTATGATAGCATGCGCGTCAATTCCTTCGTACTCCAATAGTGCTGCAGGAGAACCACTGCGGGGAATTTTATTCACTGCCAGGCAATAGACCGGGGTGGGTATGTTCACCAATCGCCGTGATACCGCTTCTCCGATGCCTCCCGCTGGGTAGTGGTCTTCAACCGTGAGTACGTACTTCACGGACCGGGCGTATGATAGGAGTCCCACTTCATCC
>PFEE01000029.1:2011-9020 GCA_002793745.1 Candidatus Roizmanbacteria bacterium CG10_big_fil_rev_8_21_14_0_10_45_7
GATGGGTATTAAGGAGTTCTTTCTGTGCTTTGAGTGCCTCGTGCAACGTTATCCCGGCAGCAATAATCAGTACATCATTGGTTTTTTCTGGGTCTCCCCACACATGAAACCCGCCAATGGGAAATTCCGTGTCAAAATCGTACAATACCGGAACCTTACTGCGTGTGAGGCGCATATAGCGTATACCCTGCTGGCCGTACAGCTCAAACAGCAATTTATAGCTGGCGGTAGCGTCAGCCGGGTACACTATGGTAGTGCCGGGAAGAGAGCGCATCATGGCAATATCCTCCAGTCCCATTTGCGACGGCCCGTCTTCTCCGATTGAAACACCCACATGGGTGCCAACAACCATTAGATTGGCTCCACTATAGTTAGCCATGCGCAGTTGGTCAAATGCTCGGGTTAAAAACGCAGCGAATGTCGCCAGCACCGGCGTTTTTCCCCGCATTGCCATACCCGACGCAACACTGACCATATTTTGCTCTGCAATAAACATCTCATAGAAACGTGTAGGGTACTCATGTCCAAACCTGTTGGTATAGGTTGAATTAGAAACTTCTGCGTCAAACACCACCACATCGTGTGCTTCTTTACCTAAAGCCACCAGTGCTTCGCCAAACGCAGCACGTGGCGCTATTTCTTTTTTAAGTGAATAGGGGCTATGGGGAGCGACGAGCGACGAATGAACTATATAAGTCTGTGTATGCTCCGGAGGCTTGCTGATGTCGTACTTGTCACGCGCACTCTCAGGTATGGGCAGCTCGCGAAGCGCCATAAACAACTCCTTTTTACTTAATGCCTTGCCATGCCAATCTTCCTGATTTTCAAACACCGAAACGCCCCTGCCTTTCACGGTTTTGGCTAGTAATACCGTCGGCTTATGTGTAATCATTGCCGCCTGCTTATAGGCCTTGCTCACCGTATCAACATTATGGCCGTCTGCTATAACGATCGTGTGCCACCCGAATGCGGCAAAACGTTCCTCATATTCATGCAGCCTCCAACCAACCATAGTTTCACCACGCTGCCCCAGCCGATTGACGTCAACAATGGCGACTATATTGTCTACCCTCCGGTATCCCGCCCACAGGGCAGCCTCCCACACTTGCCCTTCTGCCAGTTCAGAGTCACCCAACAACACATACGTTTTTGCGTTTTTTTGGGTAAGGGCAATGCCCAAGCCAATTGATAAACCTTGTCCCAAACTTCCGGTTGCTGCTTCGGTAAAGGGAAAACGCATACTGGGATGCCCCTCAAGGTTTGAAGAAAAATCACGCAGCGATAGCAACTCCTTGCGGGAAACCGCTCCGGCTACATGGTACAGCGCGTACAACAACGGAGCAGCATGGCCTTTTGAAAATACTACGCGATCGTTTTCTTCACGATCTGGATTAGCCAAGTCAAATTGGTAAAAGCCGCCAAAAAAGAGTACTGCCATAAGCTCAACGGCCGACAGTGATGAAGTGGGGTGTCCCGATCCCGCGGCTGTGGTGGATTCAAGAATGGCTCTGCGCAGTAAAACGGCTATGTCACCGATGTTATTCATGGGTTAAATAATTCACTTCCTTTTCCAACTCAAGGCGGGTTGCGTTGGGCAACGGCAACCGCTCACACGCACTTCCTTTCTTGGTAACGTCACTGAGCAATACGCAGTTATTTTCAAACAGCGTACGGCGATGGTCGGGCCCAAGGCTAGATAGGACGGTAATGGGATACTGTTTCTTTTCTTCAATCATGGAGGCCAAACTATGCTCCTGCGGATAATTCCAACCGGTTAGTCGAATCTGCTGACACGCGGCGTAGGCAATAGCGTCGGAAGAAAATTTGGTATTGGTAAATATCCACGGCTCATATTGAAATTTATGTGGATCTTTTTTTTCCAATAACAATCTGTCGCGCAAGTCATCACCGCGAGCTTTCACATACATCACTACTTTTACATCAGTCGATGTTCCCGGAAGATTGTGGTACTTACATTCCACAAAATATTCCCGCGAATCTTTTTTCGCATACACATCCACCTCATGGGTAACGCATGCGCCCGACAGTACCGTTCCCACCTGGGTGGTATATCCATATTCATCTAGCAAGCGCGCGACAAAACGCTCAAACGGGTATCCCGTAGGTCCCAGAGCCATAATGGCCTGTTTTAAATTAAATCTACCCACTGCCCGCGGATCCTCCTGGTTAATCAACACTTCAAGTGACCGATGAATTTCTTGTGTCGTAATACCGTTATATAAATGCTTTTTTACCCGCTTCAGTGCGTCTTGCTGTATAGAACTTGCAACACCTGAGGCTTTCATGGAATGCAGTAGTTTCTCCTCACTAAAGGGCTCCTGAGTTCCATTTGCCTTGCGCACCATAAAAATCTGCATTGCCATACATGTCCAGTATAGCTGACTTTACCGTATTGGTATACTGTAACCATGAAAAACATTGCGCGGATAGTAAAAATATCAAAGCCGCTGCATCCCTTATTTTTACTGATTGCCGTATTTATTTTAATTCAGGCAATTCTTGAGCTGGTTGTGCCGTTCATGTCTAAACTCATCGTTGATGAAATTGTGGCGCAAACACAAGGAATAGGCGGACCGATCACCACCATAGCATGGTTAATTGCCGGCATGTTTGGCCTCAGTATGCTCTCCATTATTTTTGAAGCAATTGTGGGACGGTTGGGTGACCATAATGCCGCCCAAATGCGTGCATTTTTAACCGCACGTTTTTACCGCCATGTACTGTCATTACCCCAAAGCTACTTTGACTCTGAGATTTCCGGGAAAATCGTAAACCAACTCAATCGCGGCATAACCACCACGCATCAATTCATAAACACCGCAACCAACTTTATTCTTCCCACTATTGTGCAAACGATTTTTACCATCGCATTCATGATGTACTACAGTGTGTGGATCGGCCTTCTATCGCTTTCCATATTCCCCATATTTATTTACCTCAGTTATATTTCAACCAAGCAATGGGGCAAATATGAAGAAGAAAAAAACAAGCTTGAAGACTATACGCGCGGCAGGATTACCGAAGTGCTTACCAATATGAAGATTGTGAAAAGTACCACCAACGAACAGGCGGAACTACATACGGTAAACAACAAGCTGACTGAAATTAATACCATCTACGCCAAACAAAGCAATACCTTTTATATCTGGGATTTTTTGCGCAACGGTTCGCTTATCATTATCCTATCGGTCGTCAATATCATTGTTTTTTACAATGCCTATCGCGGACTATTCACCATCGGTGAAATGGTGCTTATCCTGCAGCTCATTAATCAGCTGCGCCGCCCCTTGTTTGCTATGTCGTATATTCTGTCTGAAATTCAGCGTGCCGAAAGCGGATCAAAGGAATTTTTTGAAATTCTGGAATACCAAGCCACCGAACCGCTGTTGACCCATACCCTGCAAGACGTACCGCAGATTAAACAGCCAACGATTACCTTTGATAAGGTATCATTTAACTATCAGGATTCCGAAAGTATTTTGCGCGATATTTCGTTCACCTTGCCTCCACAGCAAACCGTTGCGCTCGTTGGCCACAGCGGAGCTGGCAAATCAACCATCGTTAACATGATTTTGCGTTTCTACGAACCCACATCAGGAACGATATTGCTCAATGATAAGCCGTATCAGGAATACGATCACCGCACGATCCGGCGTAACATTGCTCTGGTTATGCAGGACAATGAACTGTTTTCCACTACTATTCGTGAAAACGTTGCCTATGGACGAGCCGGATCAGGTGATACAGACATTATTCGCGCACTCAAACTGGCAAACGCATACAATTTTGTAAAAAAACTGCCCAAAGTGCTCGACGCACAAATCGGCGAACGGGGCGTCCGACTGTCGGGCGGGCAAAAACAGCGCATACAGATAGCCCGAGCAATTCTGGCCGACGCTCCTATTCTTATTCTTGACGAGGCAACCAGCAATCTTGATTCAGCTTCCGAACACGCGGTTCAGGAAGGGCTTATCAACTTAATGAAAAACCGCCTGGTTATTGTTATCGCGCACCGGTTCTCGACCATTCAGCACGCCGATAGGATTTTGGTTATTGACGAGGGAACTATTGTTGACGAGGGCACACCGGTAAACCTTGCCAAAAAACCAGGTATTTATTCAAACCTATTGAAGTACCAAGTGGAGGGAAACAAGCAGCTGCTTACCCAATTTGATCTTCACTAAGGCTGTTATCGACGTCGTCCAACTCACCGCTTTTTAACTCAGGTAACGCTGCTCCTAACATTCCCTGCAGTTCGCCGTGCATACCAACGGTGTTATTAATAACGGTCTCAATCTGCTTTTCGCGCTTTGCCCACATCTTCGTGAAAGCGCGTTTTTCCTTATCCAAATCCATTTTCATGGATGCAAATGATTCAACAATGGCCTCTACCCGCTGCTTAAACGTAATGCCCGTTACATACTGGTACAATATATCCATCTTCTCTTTTTTTCCGACCTGGGAATCCTGAGCAAACGCGACCTGCTGCAAACTCATGCGAAGCGCGGTTGCCACACCTACCACCAACGGCAAGGTACACACCCACACGCCCTGCACATTGCCAAATGCCGTAAGCGTGGTGGGCAGTGCTTCACTCACCAAAACGGCAACGTCAGCGCGCACGGTTCGCTGGTCTTCTTTTAGCTTCGCAATCCACCCTTCGCTCCACGACTTGGTGCGCTTGAGTTCCCAAATAATCGTGCCGCACCTTCGGCCCGACCGGTCATATACCTCTTGAATAATATCCGCTCCATTCACTCCTTTAGGGACTTCTTTGATAGTGTCCAAGGGGAATGATCGCTTGAGTACCGACTCAAGCTCCAATTCAAGTACTTCGCCTTGCGTTTGCTGCGAACCCTGCTCAAGTTTGCGCCGCAGCTCTTCATTGCTCTTTACCGCATCCTGCAGCTTTTTTTCCATTTCCCGCTCGCGCAGCTTATGCTCTTCAAACGCCCGCTTTAACGCTGCTTCTTCAACCTGTTTGCGCTGCTCATCAAGTCTTCGTTCAATCGTTACCTGAAGGCTCCGTTTTTCCTCTTCAATCACCCGCCGTTCTTTGCGCAAACTTACTTCTTGCGCCTGCGCTTCGCGCAACTGCTTTTCCAATCGTTCTTTTTCTTCAAAATGTTTCTTGTCCGCCTCCTGTGCCGCATGCATTTGCGCTTGCTTCCACAATTTTTGTTTTACTTCATTCGATACGGCGTCAGACAATTCAATGGGTTTGTTGCAGTTGGGGCAAATGATTACCGAAGTCGCCATATATTTAGCGCGCCTTTCGCTCTTTCAGAAAAATCATCAGCGATAGTACAAAAACAACAGCCATAATCAGCTGGCACAATACGCAGACCGGGCAAATAATACGCTCAACAAAAATCTCCAAAATAGTGAGGCGCAAACAAAACAGCATACCAAACGTGGTCATGCCTAGGGTCAGCTTCGTCATGCGCTTGAGTGAAGCAACCAGAATCGTGATATAGCCCAGCAGTCCGATAAACGAAACGGGAATGCCATAGAAAAGCGCCAACGATCCTTTGGTTACCGGATCACAGTTAATTGAGGCATTAATGGTACATACTTTTATCGGTTCGGGAACCAAAAAGCTGTAGGCGAGGTACAAGGCCAGTATGATCCCAACAATAGATAATCGGGGAATCCATTTCCAGTAAGTTTCGTAGGTTTCCATAAGGTTATTTTTTGCCTTTTAGTATATTTAAAAACGCAGAAACAATTGAAAGAAGAATACTGAAGAAGAATGCACTCAAAAATGACTCAACGACAAATCCCGGCACTAATGTTCCCGCCAACATAACCATGGCAGTATTAATAATAAGCGCAAACAGGCCGAGGGTAAGAATGCTGATCGGAAGCGCTATGATCTGCAGAATGGGACGAACAAAGGTATTCAATACGCCCAACACAATTGCGGTAATAATGGCCGTGGTTAAACCATTAATGGTGACACCGGGAAGTAGATAATCAGAAATAAGAACGGCAAGGGTTGCAACGAGCAGATTCAATACTAAATTGAGCATGTATACATGCTAAACAAATGTGAGTAAAAAATCAAGATACTATAACCTACAACGAACCGTCATGACTTCCTCCACCCATCGTAATCTCTTATAGGGATCCTGAATATTCTGCTTAATGGCATGCATTAAATGATTAACGCTGTCACGTAAAACCCTCTCATTATCTGATAATTCAATTTTATTGAAGTCATTAAGGGCATGATGAAAAAATTCCTGTACCGATTCCAAAGCAACTTCTTTTTGAATATCGCCTGTTGCAGTAATAATCCGGTACAAGTCCATTTTTATTGACTGAATATAAAAAGCTTTATCTCTCATAATGCTAAAAAGTTCTTAGTTAATTTTTCTATCCAAAATAATTATCATGTTTCTATTAACATTTTATCATCTAGAAGAATAGATGGGTAAGTTGATCAGCGTACTACCGATTTATCAATAGCAATGGTTCCGTCAGTGTTAAAGGTGATAAGCCCAGGGCACATATAGCCGCTTACCGTTATGGTATCAATACCAGAAGAAATGCTACCGAGTTTAAACCCTTGCGCCAGCAGCGAATCATACAAATACGGATTGGCCATAGACTCAATGCGGCGTTTCATAGCGTCAGGTACGGCTATTGATCCTACATATGCCTCCGTAACCGAGATATGTTTGCCTTGTGGAATAATCGTACCCGATATATTTCCCGGCATAAACGGATACGCGCTCAGCATCGAAAATCCAATAGCGCCGCTTCTTGCCTCCAGTCGTATGTCGTACAGCAATACGCTTACGGGTTTAGCGCTGTTAATAAGCGCTGCAAAGTCTGCTGCAGTAAGGGAAACCGTAACCGGCACCGTCGCGCACGACATCGGCCCCATAATACCAACACTCGTAGAAGAAGTTACTGAACGTTGCAGTAGTGGAGCGTTCTTTACTATCACCTTATTTGGTGAGGCCCCTCCCAAATCAACGCG
>PFEE01000062.1:0-4484 GCA_002793745.1 Candidatus Roizmanbacteria bacterium CG10_big_fil_rev_8_21_14_0_10_45_7
GGGGAAGTGTGTGGAGAGACAACTACAACTACAGTTACTCACACAGTAGTCGAGACTGGTGCCTCTGATAATCAAGTAATTAAAATTCTTGCCTCGTTGGCCGGTGCCGCTATTCTTTCGAGCTTTCTTTATAAGTTAACTTACAAATCCTACATCCTCGGATAATCTTTTTCACCATTCTTACCGGCTTTGCCCTGAGCCAAAACTTTCAAAGACTTAGGGCAAAACCACTAAGCAAATAGCTATAGGGTATAAACCCTAAGGTTGGGGACTGCATACAGGGCAGGTTGCAGTCTCCAATCTTGAGGTTTACCGCTTCGTTCTGCGAACTTCGCAGGCACGCGGAATCCCTCAGGTACTGGTAAAACCGGTGGCTCGCATAGCGCGATCACTATCGGTCGAACTGGTAGCTCTTTAACAAGGCATACGGAAATATTGATGGTGACCTCTAAATAGACAGGTCCACCTTGTGCATTTTTGTGCATAAAGTGGATCTGTCTAGAGACGCAAATCCGAAATCCCCTAATTGTCTCAAAGGAGGTAGCCATGGCTACTCAATCCCGCAAGTCCCCCCGCAAGACCAGCAACCAAACCCCTTGGGGTTGGATCGCTGCAGTTGTAATCCTCGCAGTCTTGTTGTTCGCCTCATGGGCTAACAGCATTACCCGCGTGGATGTTGGTACGGTACAAGGTGACCTCGCAGCAATGCAGGCACAGTTGACCGCACAGGCGATGGTAACTGATGCCTCCCAGGCAACAGAACCACCTGCCGCGACAGAAGCGCCAGCTGAAGCAACTGAAGCCCCTGTGGCAACAGAAGCTCCGACCGAAGCGCCCACCCAGACCGAACCCGCCGATCGCATTGCTCGACTCATTGAGTTGGACAAGGTTTACCGCGCGCAAGGTTGGATGGCTTGGCTCAAGTCTGCTGGAGTTACCTGTGACGCCGCTGTCGAAGCGCGCCAACCTGAAGAGGAAACTGTGACTGACGCTAATGGCGCTCATGTCGTTGTTTCTGGCATTCAGGTAAAAGGTAATTGCACCATCCCTTGGCCGGCTGTAGTCACAACTGATCGCCCCAACGAGGTTGAAACGTCCGCGGATAGCCGCACGTATCAGCCAGACCTGAAGAATCCGTCGGTGATGTACACCAACGCGAAACTGAAAGGTCAGGGAACGATCTGGGTTGACAGTAGCAACTGGGGCCAGCTGGACCCTACCAAGTAGCCACTCGTAAGAGTGACTACGATCAACTCTGTATCCACAGAGCAACAATCCCGAGTCTTGGATTATTGAAGAGAATATCTTCGATAGACAAGGGAAAAATATGTCCCGTATGCCGTGTGGTGGTGCCAAGCTTGATTCTTAGGAATCAAAAACTAGCACCACCGTACGACCAATTTCATAAACATTGTTTGTGGACTTAGTCGTATGAATAAAAAATGGCAAAAAATTATAGAAAAATTTAATACACTAGACACCGCTCTGGTGGTTTCGGCGTGGCCGGTGACAGGGAAAAATGCCGTAAACCATGGGATTGCATGGTACACAGAGATGACAGTGTCGGAAATGGCGAAGAAAACTGGCAAGAAATTTGTGATACTAGCAGAGAAGAATCATGACAATAAGCCACAACTCTTAGCTGATGGCAAGATTTTGGTATTGCGAATTTTTGATAACCGCAGGAAGAGTCTTTACCCTGTGATTTTGCAGTATCTACAGCAATTTAGCCAAATCAAAAAAGTGTATGTTCACAGTGAGTTTGGCGTGAATGGAGGCATGTTGCATTTTGCCTTAATTCTGCCTTTCTTAGCAATAATTCGGATCATGGGTAAGCGGATATACTATTATTCTCATAATGTGGTAACTGACGTGGCTATGCTGGCTGGACATCTCAATATTTCTAGTTGGCAAAGCACAATTCTGAATGTCGTGATCAAGTTTTATTATAAATTCCTCGAATTTTTGTGTGAAAAAATTGTGGTATTAGATCCGATGCTGGGTGATAAACTAGCAAGATTCTTGGATGATAAGAAAATTGTGCGACTAAATATGCCCGTTGAGCAAAAGAAGCAGTTGGATATGAAAATAACTAGGAAAATACTGGGCTTGCCAATGAATAAACGAATTATTATCTATTTTGGATTTGTGAGCTGGTATAAGGGGGCTGATTGGCTCATCAAACAATTTGATAGTTTGCAGGATAAAAATACCGTGCTTGTGATAGCGGGTGGACCGTCGTACTCACTAGCGGAAAAGAAACACTATAAAGATTATTATCAGAAATTACTCAAAATAGCTGAGACCAATCTGCAGATACAGATAACTGGGTTTGTGTCGGAGGAGCAGATGGGGCAGTATATGGCAAGTGCTAATCTCGTGGTGCTACCATATCGCGGATTTATGGGATCGTCCGGATCGTTGTCAAAAGCTTTGTCGTATCGCAAGCCATTTATGGTGAGCGAAAGAATGCAAGAAATACTCAAAGATTTACATAGTAAAAATGATTTAGTTTTTCCAATGAATAAATTTGGGATGAGTAAAATAATGAAGGTGATAAAAGATAAGGTGAAATTGGCCACAATGAGTAGGGTGGCTAGTGAGATGGCGAGTGTGAGAAATTTGAGCAAACTAGCAAGCGCAGAATACCGTGCGCTCTACGGTCCTGCTGTGCGATAATGGATGTATGTCGAGTAGAATATGGCTGTGGGTAAAAGCTAATTTTCCTTTATTTGTATTGCTAGCTGTTTTGGGAGTCGTAACTTGGAGAAATTATCCTTGGGCTACGTCGCTGCTGGGGTGGGATAGTGTACAGCCAGAGCTAGATTTTGGGATCAATTTGCGGAGAGCCTTCACAAGTGTATGGGTGGGTAACCAGGGTGTTGGACATATCGGGGGACATGGATATGCGACTATCCTGATTCAGGGCATGATGGAGTGGGCAATAAGTCTAGTGGTTGGAATTGCGAAAACTAGAGGAGTGCTTATTTTTTCAATGTTGTGGCTAGGTCCGATTGGGATTTATTTTTTATGGAAAAAATGGTTTGGCAATACTGGTAAATTTGCGAGTTGGGGAGCGATGCTATCAGGATTATTCTATTTATTGAACTTGGGAACGGTGCAGATTTTTTATGCACCTCTAGAAGCATTCACGATATTTTACGGTCTGCTGCCGTGGGCTATTTTGAGTATCGTAAATTACCTGCATAATTCGAGCAAAAAGAATTTGGTAACACTCCTATTGACCCAAGTGATATTTTCGATGATTGGGTTTATCCCACCCCAATTTATTGCTTACGGAATGGTTGTTTTCGCATTGCTAGTGGGATATGTGATAGAGAGACGAAGAAATTTATTGAGAGCTTTTATGAATGTGTTTATTGTCGGAACTATTTTACTTGTAGCGAATATGTATTGGTTGGCACCGATTACATATTATTCAATAAGCGGAGCGAAGAGTTATGTAGAGGCAAAGAATAACCAGGTTTCTACGCCTGACTTTCAGTATATGAGTGAGGCAAGAGGGAAGTGGGGAGACGTGACTCTCATGCGAGGGTTTTTTATTGACTCATCGGACTCGGTGATAAAGGGTGAAGGTAAGTTTTTTGAGATATTTGAGTTATGGAATAATTATCTGAAGGGGAATGTAGTGTGGGTAGGATACGGATTGTTTGCCGTGTCTATGTTGGGATTATTGATAATGTTGACAAAGAAAGGAAAGAGATCACTGGGATTATCAATGGTCTTAGTATTGGGAATTGGGTGGGTTGCTATTGCCCAAGCCGAGGAACCATTTAATACAATTGCAAACTTGGTGCATAACGTGCCCGTGGTTGGACAGGCATTTAGGGCGGCTTTTACCAAGTTTGTGGGACTGTTGATATTTGTTTATGCGATTGGATTTGGATATGGGATTTTTGCAATTTACAAATTATTGAGAGAGAAATTGATGGTTTCAATGATGCTGGTAATGATCGGAGTGGGTAGTTTGATCTTCTACATGTGGCCGATGTTTAGGGGGAATTTGATTTATGAGCGGATGAAAGTAAATATGCCTAGCGAATATGGTCAGGTAATGAAGTTTTTTAGAAACCAAGATAAACAGGATCGAATCGCATATTTGCCGAGTGCTTGGATGTGGGGGTGGCAGGTACACGAGTGGGGATATTCTGGGAGTGGGTTTTTGTGGTATGGGATAGAGCAGCCAATTTTAGATAGAGCGTTTGATGTGTGGAGTCCGTATAACGAGGGGTTTTATGGAGAGTTTTCAAATGCGTTGTATAGTGATAAGACGGACCAAGTGAAGAAGGTGCTGGATAAGTATGATGTGCGGTATGTACTCTTAGATGAGAGTGTGATCGCGCCGGGGCAGGATAGGGGAATATTAAGGATAGAGGAGACAAAAAGATTGGCAGAGGATCTGGGATGGGTGGAGAAGTTTCGGGAGGGATTTTTGACGGTGTGGGATCTTGGGGAGCGGGGGA
>PFEE01000062.1:4524-5371 GCA_002793745.1 Candidatus Roizmanbacteria bacterium CG10_big_fil_rev_8_21_14_0_10_45_7
GGGAGACCCCCCTTCGCCTACGGCTACGGAGGGGCACGGTACGAGTAAGGTGAGGAGAGATGTAGTTTTTGAGGATGTGGGGACATATATTTCTAGTACCCGTGAGGACTCTCCTTTCGCCGGCTGGCGAGCCCTGCTTGGCTTGCAGCCACGCATTCCTTTTAAGGAGAGTCCTCTAACAACATATCCGTTTGCAGGGTTGATGAGGGAGGAAGTAAGGGGAATTGAGTATGGGGAGGGGAAAATTATATTGAATCGCAACTTAGAGGAGACACCTCCCGCCTTCGGCGTCCCGACTTTGCCTTCGGCCATGTCTCCTGTTGAGGAGTCTCCTCAAATCACAATCCCAAGGTGGAAGGTGGGAGAGATTGTGAGAATTGAATATGCCACTTCGTCTGCGACTTCGCTAGGCACACGGTGGGAACCTTTACCTGCCTATTATGTCAACGGGGAGCCGGGGCCGATATTCTTGGGCAAGGAAAAGCCGGAAGAAGGGAAGAACATAATTTATGCAAGGATTAGTGAGGGCGAGGAATGGAGAGAGTACCTACAGGAACAGAAATTCGAAATTAGAAACTCGAAATTAGAAATAATGGTGCCGAGTGAACCGCAGATTTATGATTTTGGGGAAGATGGGCAGGGGACCAGCGGGAACTGTGATGTACTAAAGAGAGGGTTGGCGACAAAAGATGGCAATAAATATGGGGCGGACGGCCGCGGGTCGGCTTGTGATTACGTACTGATGAAAGAGCTTGATACTAGACTGTCGTATTTGATGAGGGTGAAGGGGGAAAATGTAGAAGGGCGGAGTGTTAAATTTTTCTTATACAACACGGGGAGTAAGCGA
>PFEE01000062.1:5532-5674 GCA_002793745.1 Candidatus Roizmanbacteria bacterium CG10_big_fil_rev_8_21_14_0_10_45_7
AGAGCAAATTGCGGGAGCAAAAATTGTCACAGGAGAACAACGGGCGAGTCATGACTCGCCCCTACGAATCACAGGGGTAAGGAAGACAGGAACATGGCTGTACAGAGTAAGGGTGGAGGGAAGTGGGCTACTGAAATTGTCA
>PFEE01000062.1:5747-6885 GCA_002793745.1 Candidatus Roizmanbacteria bacterium CG10_big_fil_rev_8_21_14_0_10_45_7
AAAAATTGAAACATGTTAAAGTCGATGGGTGGGCAAACGGCTGGCTATTGCCAGTCTTAAATTCCAATTTCCAATTTACAAATTCCAATGTTGATTTGATTATTTTTTACTGGCCGCAGCTGCTGGAGTATCTAGGATTTGGGTGATGGTGGTGACGGCTTGGTTGGTACTTAAGAAGTGGAATTGAGAATATTTTCGATTTCACAATGTTTCGCTGGGGCACTGTCACTCTTTGACTGGAGCAGGTGGGGCTGGGAGTGGGCGAGAGGCAGAGATGACAGAGACTGCCATGGCCTTCATTTGCTCGGCCGCGTGGTCGTAGGCGGACTTGAGAGAAGTAATTTCGTTGGCTTGCTCGGTGACTTGCTTTTCTAGCGTGGCAATTTTTTGATTGGCGAGGTTAAGTGTGCCTTCGTGGTCTTTGGCTAGGAGTTCTGAGGCGTGTTTGGCTGTTTGCTGCTCCTGCGCGCGAGCCTCTTCGACAGCTTTTTTGAGTTCCATTGCCACCCTGGCTGGGGCGACTTTGGCGTCGTCACGGAGTTCTTTTAATTCTTTTTCGGATTCTTCAAGCTTACTTTCGCGAGTAGAGAGATCCGCAAGTTTTTTGGCGAGATCGGCGTCGAATTGTGCCTTTTGGGCTTTGAGACTGGACTCTAATTCATCTACTTTTTCGGTTTGGTCTTTTTTGAGCTTGTAGCGGAGCTCTTCTTCGGTACGGGAGAGATCACGGTGAAAGGCATTGAGCTTGTCTTGGGTTTTGATTACTTCTGACTGTTGAGCGAGCTGTTCTTTTTCGAGAGAAGGAATGAGATCAGAGATAGATTTTTGAAAGTCGGAGAGTGAAGCGATTACTTTGGAGATTGCAGATGCAGGGGTGGATTTGTCTGTTTTGGTTGGTGAGACTGGTGTGGTGAGCTGCTGAGCTAATTCTTCGTAGGCTTTGAGAATATCTTGTTTGGTGGATTTGACTGTGACTGCTTGCATAAAATTCCTTATGTATTTTATATGGAGAAATTGTAACATGGGGCGCAAGTAGGAGTGAAATCAGCTTGTTTATTGATATAATGATTAAAATCATTATATCAATAATAATATTAATGGTGAGATAATTTTGAGAAATGATTAAAGTAAATTGCTC
>PFEE01000004.1 GCA_002793745.1 Candidatus Roizmanbacteria bacterium CG10_big_fil_rev_8_21_14_0_10_45_7
ATATGCCGATTTACCTTGATATTCATTACGGTTGTTTCCATATATATGGAGTATACACGTTGTATATACAACTATCAACCATATTAACCTTGCAATCCCAATTCTTTTCGCGTTGCCCGCCTACGGATAGCAGAAGTGGCGGTAGAAGGCCCCAGGGGAGAGGCAATATACAGGTCAATGTAGCGAAACAGTTGATTATGGGGACGATTGTCTACCAAAAAACCCTCCCTACCCGCTCGCTGTGCCATAACCAGTGCCCTGCTCCATGCATCGCGCTCATACGACCCCTGGGCAACCTCTTGAGCTAGCCGCAGTTCAGCAAGCATATCCTGTAACACCATCGGGTTTCTTTTTCCTATTGAATCTATTTGACTAAGTCTATTTATAATATACGCTTCATCTATCGCTACTCCCTCATGAGTGAGCTGCTCACGTATAAGCGCGGCAATGAGTTCCGACTGCGGGTCTGCTTTTGCTATGTACTCCTCAAGCAAGCGCCCTTGAATAAAGTTACGGATAAATTGCCGTTCCTTCTCAGGATGCTGTTGCGCATCTTGTAAGTGCCCCAGCTCATGAAGAATTTTTATTGCCTGATGAGGTTTGCTTGGATCTACCCATGACAGAGGCATGTGCACCTCCTGGCGGTGGATAGCAGCATACGCATCACGGTCATCTCCTTTAATTAACCGCAGTGTGATCGGTTCTCTTAAAAAAGCCACCACCGGATTAAACAGTCTCCCTGCCTCATTCTCAAAATAGATATGGTCTGTATCTTCCTGCCGAACCGCTTGTATGCGAACCTCAGGCGCTCGAAGCGCTAGCATATCCTGGGTTTCTGCTGATTCCTCCTTATCAAGCGCTCTGATGACGCATTCTTCAAAATTTGAGTACATAATGGCGTGTAGTATACCACTCAACATATCTTGCATGTGCGGGTGGGTGTGCGCTATAATAGCAATTGTCTCGGTTATTGGAGCGACTTGGCACCACCTCTTCCCATTCCGAACAGAGTCGTGAAACGGGTCAGCGCGGACGATACTCTATTTATTTAGGGGACAATACGTCATAGCCGGGGCGTTTTTTTACCTCAAGGGGTTACCCCTGAATAACCGGAATGACGACCGGATTACGCTGCAATTCGGTTGAGAAAAATCCCGATACCTCATTGGTGATACGCTCATTCAACTGTTTTGCATCTTTGACCTCGCCTTTAATGCGCGTAACCAGTTCGACTAACTTAGGAAACAGTGTTTGTTCATTATCAGTAAGTCCACGTGAACTGATACTAATTCTATCTCCCTGCACCAGTACCACCACGGTTCCCTCTTTACCCAACTGCTCCCGCTCAGTTAATATACCGGGATCCACATAGCCAATCGATGTTCCATCAATCAAGATTTCTTTCAGCGGAATCTTGGGGTCGCGTGATATGCCCTGGCGGGTAAGCACCAACGGTTCACCGCTGTGCAATATCGGCACCTGTGCCTCAGTATAGCCTAAGGTACTCATGAGGGTTTGATAGGCCTTGCTATGACGGATCGTGGTTCCTATGGGGAAAATGAAACGGGGACGCACCAGGCGCACCAACAGCTTTAAATCCTCCTGTGAGCCGTGGCCTGACGCATGCAGTTGGTCGCGGATAGCGGTATATACCACATCAGCGCCCTGCTCAATCAGATCTTCAATAACGCCGGTGACATGCTCATCATTACCCGGAATGGGGTCTGACGAAAACAGAATACGGTCACCTTTTTGAATGCGAATCGTACGATGACGCTTTGATGCAATTTTTTCCAATGCCGAGCCAAATTCACCCTGGGAACCGGTTAAAATAATACAGACATGATTGGGACGCTCTTTGGATACCAAATGCTCCTCAATAAGCTGTTCGCGCTTAATGCGCAAATATTTTTCCTCAATGGCTATGGCTGAGTTGCGCCTCATGCTACTTCCTACAAAACAGATCCGTCGATGATATTTTAGCGCTGCGTCTACACACTGGCGGATACGTGAGATATTTGAAGCAAACGTGCTCATAAAGAACCGCCCTCTTGTTTCACCCATTTCCTCATCAAAGGTCTTGCCCACAATACGCTCGCTTAACGTATACCCTTCCCGCTCCGCGCCCAAGCCGTCGGAAAGCAGCAAGTCCACTCCCTCTTTAGCGGCACGGGCGATTTCTGCAAAATCGGGTGGATCTCCATATACCGGCGTTAAGTCCATTTTAAAATCAGATCCATGGTACATATTGCCCACCGGAGTGCGAATATACAAATGGGTGGTGTCCGGAATGGAATGAGTCATATGAATAAAACGAACCGAAAAAGCTCCCGCGCCGTAATCAAAACGGTACTTTGCCTCCTCTATTTTTACTCCCTCAATGCCAATTTCTTTGATTTTTTCGCGAATCAACAATGCGGCCAATTTGGGCGCATAGATTGGTGGTAATCCGATATCTTTGATCACATACGGAATGGCACCGATATGATCCTCATGTCCGTGGGTGATAAACAAGGCGCGAATCAGGTGTTTTTTGTCTTTAAGGTATGAAACGTCCGGAATGGCACTATCGACACCCAGCGCCTCAAGGTCTGACAAAAAGCCAACGCCGCAGTCAACTAAGAGTATATCTTTGGGGCCACTTTCATTTTCCCAGTACTCATAGGCGTACATGTTCTTAGTAACGCCTTCAAGCCCTCCCAGGGGCAATATTCTTATTTTCATTTATGTATGTATGGTGGTGAGCATTTTGTCAAGATCGCCCTCAATGATTCTATCAAGATTATGAAAACTTTTTCCAACACGATGATCCGTCAATCGGTTTTGGGGAAAGTTATAGGTTCTAATTTTTTCTGCTCGCTCACCGGTGCCTGCCTGATCAAGGAAAAACGAGTGGATACCGCGACGCTTATCATCCTCCATCTGCTGCAATCGTCCGGCCAGGAGGCCCAGGGCAATCTGGCGATTCTGTTGCTGAAACCGCTCGGTTGAACAGGTCACGACCAATCCCGTGGGTTTATGGGTCAAGCGCACGGCTGTTGCCACCTTATTAACATTCTGGCCGCCATGCCCGCCTGCCCGATAAAACTGCCATTCCAAGTCGCTTTGATTAATGTGCACATCCTGCTGCGGAACTTCCGGCGTTACCAATACCGTGGCAATCGAGGTATGAATGCGTCCATATCGCTCCGTAGTGGGAATGCGCTGCACGCGATGCGCACCGGTTTCATTTTTTAATAGGCTATAACAGCCTTCTCCCTTAATTTGCATGGTATCCTCACTCACCATTGCAGCCTTCCAGCCTTTTTTTTGCGCGTACTTGGTATACATAGCAAACAGGTCAGAAGCCCATAATTTGGCTTCTTCACCGCCAACACCCGCTCGTAGTTCTAAATAACAAACTGAAGTATTCATAGAATATTACATTCCCGAAAGCAGATCACGAAGACTCTTTTCACTTTTTCGCTGTTTTTGTATTCGCTCTTTTTTCTTCCATGCGGTTTGTGCCGCCAGATCAGAACGCTTCTTGAATTTCTCTACCTGTCCCATGGTATCAACCAAACGGGTCTCACCCGTATACAGCGGATGGCATTTTGAACAGATTTCAACATTTATTTTTTCACGCGTTGAACCTACGGTAAACGTGTTGCCGCAACCGCACGTAACCGTTGCCTGTGGATAATATTTTGGGTGAATAGTAGCTTTCATGCAGTGAATTATATCACAATTATTGATACGCGCCTAGTGTAACATTGAGGGTCGAAGTTTCACCGTCTCGCCACAACACCAACGCAACCGTATCCCCTACTTTTTTTCCTTGTATTGACTTTGCCAGATCAGTATCTTTACTGATGCGCTTGTTGTTAATATCCGTAATAATATCACCCTCCTGAATGCCGGCGTCTGATGCGCTGCTTCCCTCAACTACCTTCATAATATACGCGCCGGAGGGCACGCGCTCAGTGATAGCCATTTCACGGTCAATAATCTGGTATTCCACGCCCAAGAAAGGCCGCGATATGGTGCCTCCTGAACTTTCATAGTTTTCCAGCAGCTCTTTCACTACGCTGATCGGAATGGCAAAGCCGATATTCTGTCCTGATTGTGAAATGGCGGTATTAACTCCCATCACTTCTCCACTTGAATTCAACAGTGGTCCGCCTGAATTGCCGGGATTAATGGCAGCGTCTGTTTGAATAACATTGTCCAGCCGCTCCACAAAACCCTCGAGCGCCGAACCGGCAGTAATGCCCCGACCCAATCCCGATACAATGCCGGTGGTCACGGTGTTGCGGAATTCGCCCAATGGCGTACCGATCGCAATGGCCATTTGCCCCAGCTTGATCTTTTTAGAATCAGCCAGCGGCATGGGAGTTAGCCGCTTGTTGGTTTTGATTTTCACCAGAGCCAGGTCATTTAACGGATCACGCTGGATGCTCTCAACCTCGTGACTACTGCCGTCGTTAAGGATCACGGTATAACTGGCTTGCGTATCAGAAACCACATGTTTGTTGGTGATAATGAGGCCGGTGTCAGACACAATAAATCCGCTCCCGATATTGCCCTCAATGTGCTGTTCCTCACCCGGCTCAATGACAAATGGGGCGGCGGGGTTGCTGGGATCATAGCGCAAACTGCTTTGGGTCGTCATATCTTTCCCTATTGATACGGTTACCACCGAAGGAAGCGCCCGTTCCACAGCACGTATCACCGCCTGCTCGGAGGAAATGACCAGACCGCTGGTTGATGCAGAACTGCTGCGCGTTACATACAAACTGTTTTCAGGTAAAGCCAGATATCCTGCCTTAATAGAAAAAGAAAACAGAGCAATTAAGAGAATAATGAGGATAACCAATCGTTTCATAAGGATTTAATGGCAACTTGTAACTGGGTATCGGTTTCCGGAGTAAGTGTGTTGCCTTCATTCACTTTGTTTTCAACGTCCTTGGTAGGTTTAATCCCCTTTCCGTTGATCCAGTCACCATTGGGTAATATCCATTTGGCTACCGTAATGTGCAATCCCGTTCCATTTTCCAAATCAATGGCCTCCTGCACTGATCCTTTACCGAAAGTTTTTCGTCCCACCAAAATAGCGCGCTTATAGTCACGCAACGCGCCCGCCAAAATCTCTGCTGCCGAGGCCGACCCCTCATCAACCAACACCACCAATGGAATGGTCAGTAAAACGCCTTGTTTGGTTACGGTATAGTCTTTTCCTGATTTGTCGGCATATTCCTGCCGAACAATTAACTTGCCCCGCTCCAAAAAGTCGGACGCAAGGTACACCGCGCTTTCCAAATATCCGCCGGGGTTTGAGCGCACATCAAGCACCATGCCCCGGATACTTCCCTGTTCGTAGCGGCTGGCTACATCGGCAACCGCCTCGTCCCATAAATCATTGGTTTGATCGCCAAATTGCACAACCTTTAGATAAGCAATATCGTCTTTATACGATAGTTCAACTGACTCAACCACAATACGCTCACGCTTTACCGGAACCTTAAGGTTATCTGATCCACGCAATAAGGTAAGAGTCACTGTTGAGTCATGAGGCCCGCGAATCTCGCTTACTGCCTGCGCCAGTGTCCAGCCTTTAGTTACTTTCCCATCGACCAATATAATGGCATCACCTGATCGAATCCCCGCGCGCTCCGCAGGAGAATTTTTAAGCGGAGTAGCAACAATGATTTGGTTATCACGCAAGCCCAGTTGCGCGCCAATACCCTCGTACAGCCCTCCCAAGTCATCTTTTGATGCACTGTTTTCCTTGGGGGTCATGAAAAAGGTATAGGGATCGTTGAGTGATGCCACCATACCTTTAATCGCCCCGTATACCAGCTGCTGCTTTTGAATCTTCGTTCCGTTTACATATTTTTCTTGCAATATATCAGCTACCCGCTGCAGCAGCGAAAAGTCTGCTGGAATTGATGTTGAGGAGGTAACGCTTTGACGGGCACGGAATTCACCAACCCGATAGCCCAAACCAAACAAAAACAGCGTGATGGCAATGCCCAGAATGACGTTTGCCAGCTTATTCGTTGTTTTTTCAGGTTTCATGGTTATGATTGGTCATTGCTAAACAGATAACATTCCCTGCTTGATCCGATATACAATCCGCGCTCGTACTGTTTCTCCATGATCTTCTTAAATACAGTTTCGTCACTTATTTGCAGCTGAGGAATGTCGTTCGTATAGTATACGAGTTTGTTGGTAATAATCGCAATAGGGTCAAACGCGCATACCTTGGATAATTCAATGGAGCTAAACGACGGTGCAATCACAATACGTCCCTCACACTTTGATTCATCGATATCAGTAGGATCATCACAGTAGGCGCACGAACCCGAAAATGACGTGGGAACGGCTATGCTAACCGGTGCGGCCACCCCATGCGGTACGCTTATCGTGATCATTCCCTTATCAGTCCCCTTATACACACCGGAAATTTCAAACGCATGCTCGGCTTGCAAACCGCTCGTGGCCAATGTGATGGTACCGCTGATATGGTCAATGCGCCGCACTTCTCCACTATGGGAGGCCCTGGAATAGGCGGTGCGCATCAAAA
>PFEE01000035.1:0-500 GCA_002793745.1 Candidatus Roizmanbacteria bacterium CG10_big_fil_rev_8_21_14_0_10_45_7
CCCACCAGTCAGTAGTTGCAATAACCAACCCAAGCTCATCGAGCATTTTGTAGGTATTGCGAGTGTTCTCCGAAACCAGTACGGCAAGCGATTTGCACTGTTTTTTTGCTGCGCGGGCAAGTTGATGATGTTCCTCTTCACCGGAATAAAACGTAGTAAAAAATGCATGTTTTACTACGCCGTTAAACAGAAGGTAGACGATTACAACTACGCTTAATATGATCGTTGTTTTTTTAAATTTTGAAAGTAACGTAAGCGGGTAACCCGCAAGGAAGAAAAATTGCGGAATCACCGGGTAGAGATACCAAGCAATTTTTGTTTTAGTAAGGTTAAGGAAGACAAACCAGGGAATAAACGCAACTGCCAGCAGAAATGTTTCGTGAGAAATGGTTCCTTGATAAAACCGCCACAACAGCAGTAGCAATCCTAACATAGCCGGAATTACCAGTATCGGCATTTGGTCGCGCAGTAGGGTGATATAAAATATTCGTTCTCCAAAG
>PFEE01000035.1:526-677 GCA_002793745.1 Candidatus Roizmanbacteria bacterium CG10_big_fil_rev_8_21_14_0_10_45_7
GCGGAAATGGCTTTCGATAATATGCGCCTGCCAGAATGCCTGGCCATACCAGGCAAACGCGATTAAGTACCAAAGTGATAACACCAGCCCTTGTACGACTATAATGCGCAGCTCATGCATAAGCTCGGCTCGTTTTATTTTTTTGGTTACA
>PFEE01000035.1:692-4904 GCA_002793745.1 Candidatus Roizmanbacteria bacterium CG10_big_fil_rev_8_21_14_0_10_45_7
AAAAAGACCAGAACCGCAAGCGGATAAAATCCTAACAGTGATTTGCTTTGGGTGCTTAAAAATAGGAAGGCAGTTGCTACAACTCGTTGTTTGCGAAATACCAAATACCCAAACCATCCCAGGAGTAAAAATACATCAAGGCTCACCACCTGCGACCTCTGTACAAAAATGGGTGCATACGCCGTGCCTACTATAGTGATGAGGCTGATAAATGCATTTTTGGTAACCCGCCAATAGAGCACGTAGGTAAGTGCCAGTACCCCCATACTGGTGAATAGGGCCAGAAACCGCGTGCTTAATTCTCGTTCAAACGGGAGCTGGGCAACCAGGCCATACAGCAGTGAACTTACCGGAGGCTTATCCATCCAGATTTTTCCCTGCCATACCGGAAACAGATAATAATTGTTTTTAATCATTTCAATCCCTCCCTCAACATAAAGCGGTTCGTCCCAGTCATAAAACGGAGTAGGATGCGAGATAAGCTTATATGCGGTGGTGGCAAGAAGGAAAATACTGAACAAAACTGCAAGAGCGTGGGTGCGCAGTACTGCTTTCATGGTGCTAGTTATAGGCGCCGCGCATATCGTTCCATTTTATACGCGTCATATCGGTAACAGCCTCGATTGAATCGGTTATAAAGTTTACCCGTTTAGTTTCCACATGACGCCAGGGAACCGGTACTTCCTTAATCTGGTAACCGAGTTTTTGTGCGACAAACAACAGCTCAATATCAAAACCAGCACCAACTGAAGGGCCTTCTACCGTAGATTCTTTTGCGAATGCACGCAGTTTTTTAAGCATGGCACGCGCAGAAGTGGTTTTAAATGCCTTAAAGCCGCATTGAGTATCATGAATGCCGCGCAATCCGACCAGTAGGGTACGCAAAACAATAAACCCAAGCGCCATTGCTTTGCGGATGATAGGAGCTCCTTGCCGATTGCTGTTTCGTGATCCAATCACCACATCATATCCATCCTCAATTCCCTGAATCAGCTTGTCCGCTTCCTCAATGGGTGTGGCTAGATCCATATCGGTAAAAAAAATAATGCCGCCCCTTGCCTGCTTCATACCGGCTATTACGCCATACGCTTTGCCGGCGTGTTTTTTTTCATAAAGCCGCAGCTTTGGATATTTTCCCAAATAATCTTTCTTGATAAGTGCAACGGTTTCGTCAGTTGATCCGTCGTCAACAATTAATACTTCAATAACAGAAGGGCGATGTTTGACGTAGGCTAAAACCGTATCAAGAACACCTTTTTTTAGATTCTGTACTTCGTTGTATACGGGGATGACAATTGAAACCTTCATCATCTGTTCATTCTATCACGGTCGTGCTGGAATTGGTACACGGTGGCGCGTCCTGCCTTGAATTCTTTGATCATTTTTTTATCCACAAATGACGCAATAGCCCATTGATTGTCATCCTGTACTTTATGGCAATCAGTTTCGAAGCAGAGCACAAACAGTTCTTCAGGCTGGTCAGTTTCGAATGGCCCCATAAGCGTGTATTGCGGATACCAGTTTTCTAGGTAATACCGGTAATGGTCATCGGTTTCGGTTTTAGGTATGGTGGTAATTTGGTACGGGCCTTTGGTAATGTTGTCACCAATATTTTTGGCAGTTTCCTGAGCGGCCCGTATCTGATTACCTCCGGGTACGAGCAGCGGTTGAGCTGCACGAAGGTTTTGGATAATTAAGAATATACAGACGACAGCAATAATAACTTTGCACCGGTAACACTTCTTATGCCAGGGAAGAATGGAGGCCAACAATACGTACATACTAGGATAGATTGCTCCGTAGTAATGAGGATGCCGTGGGCTGTCAAGAAGAGCAAATAAGATAAAAAAGAGAGCGGTTAACCATACATTGATTCCCAAGAAAAGGGAACTGCTTCGCTTAGCTTTTATACCGGCAAATAAGAGAACGCTCCAAAAAAACAGGTGAGCCAAGAGCGGTGGCAGTTGTGTTTGGGTAATATAAAAGACTCCTTGGGTAATGGTGGTGCTTAGTTCCGAGAAGTACGACGGGCCACCTTCGGATTTAGCCATATTGGAAAAAAGGGTAATAAGGTTGTTGGTATTTAAAAATGAATGTTTTAATTCAAACAACAGTAATGGGCTCATAACGGCAATCCCGCCGCCGGCAATCGCCAAAAAGCTTAAGGCAATTGCTTTTTTTTGTTTTGATTGCATAAGCCTGATGGCATGGAGGATAAGCAATCCTAATGTAATAAATCCGGACAGGTAATGCAGTTGCAGCGATAACCCAGCCACAGCACCCAGCAGTATGCTTCGGTATATACTTTGCGGTTTTTGATGAAGGTAGAGATAGCAGGCTATGGTAAGAAACGAAAAGTACGGCATGGGATTCGGGTTCCATGAAAATCGTGAATAGGTGATGTTGATCCAGGAAGTAGCCATAAGCAGTACGACACAAAACGCAACGCCTTTATGATAGAGCCGGAGAGTAATAACATAGATTGCCGCAAGGCCCAGGACAGACAGTAAGACGGTTCCATAGGCAGGCCCTACTGGGTTAAGGCCAAACAGCAGGAGGAACGGAGCCATAAGGTAATAAAAAAATGGCCCGCTATAGATTTGACCGATTGACGTAGGAGGGCCAATGGCCGGCAGGTCGCGCAGCAGTATAATGTCGCGCATAATGCGCGCATCGCGTCCCTGATCGCCCAGAAAGGTTACCTGGCTTTCAAGATTAACGAGTCGCAGCGCAGTTGCTGTTATGAGTATAACTATGACGACCCAGTGGTTGCGTGCAATGCGCGTGAGGTTTGTTAGAATGGTGCGTATGTGGAGGCGCATAGTACCCTATTGTAGTATAACTGCGGTAGTTTTGGTAAGTACCCTTGTTTTGTGGAGTCCCTTTTTGCTGCGTTTACACTCTGTGGGCTATGTTCCTCTTAAAACAGCGGCAACTATGCTTGATGTGTATAGCCATTGGGATGGGCCGCTCTATATTATTGTTGCCAAAACATGGTACAACTTGCAGCACCCTTTGTTTAATGGAACCATACTCGGCCTTAATCCCTCATATTTTATGGCGCATTTTCCGTTGTATCCGGCTTTTATCTCTGTATTGGCTCCGTTTTTGGGATTTTTGAAGAGTATGTTGCTGGTTCCGGTACTGTTTTCTGTTTTGTACATCAGTCTTTTCTACGCGTTGCTTAAAAAATATAACCTGACTGCACAACCATTAACGTTGAGTTTAGTTGCTGCTTTTTTTACCCCCCGTTTTTTTGTAGTGCGTTCAGTAGGAGCTCCCGAAACGATGTTTTTATTTTTTATGCTGGCTTCGCTGTACTTTTTTATGGATAAAAAATACCTCTACGCCGGTGTGCTTGGTGCACTGGCAGTACTTACCAAAAGTATAGGCATTTTACTGTTGGCAGGTTATGGATTGTACGCGCTTGAACAGGTGATTCGTGAAAAAAAACTCGAGTGGCGTTGGCTGTGGTTGGGAATTATGCCGCTCTCATTAGTCGGTCTTTTCTATTTCTTCTTTATCCAAACCGGAGATTTCTTTGCCCACTTTAAGTCTGCTGATAACGCGAATCTGTTGTTGTTGCCTCCCTTCCAGGTATTTAATCGTGCTGCCCGTTGGGTCAGTACCGGTTGGCTGGAGGACATTATGCTGCTCTATTTGTTTTACGGGGTAAGTTTGTACTACCTCTATCAAAAAAAGATACTGCGGCCGTTGTTTTATGTAAGCGCGGTATTCATGTTTTTTGTGATGAGTGTGCAGCATAAAGATATCGCTCGCTACAGCATTCCTATGCTTCCCGGGGCATTAATTGCATGTGAAAAATTATTTACCTCTAAAACATTTATAGTGGTTTCACTGCTACTGCTTCCCGCGCTCTATTTTTACGCATGGAATTTTATGCTTGAGAATCGCGCACCTATTACCGATTGGGCCCCGTTTCAGTAATGCCAACATGGCTGATTCATCATTGACCTTCATCACCGGCAATAAGGCGAAGGCCGAGCTTTTAGCGAGGTACCTTGATTATCCGGTAATCCACAGAGACATTGATTTGGTTGAAATTCAATCACTGGACGTAAAAGCAGTAGCGGTTCATAAGGCAAAAGAGGCATATGCTTGCGTCAAGAGTCCGGTACTGATAGAAGATACGTCGTTGGAATTTAGCGCTTTGGGAAAGCTGCCGGGAACGCTCGTAAAGTGGTTTTTGCA
>PFEE01000035.1:4962-8621 GCA_002793745.1 Candidatus Roizmanbacteria bacterium CG10_big_fil_rev_8_21_14_0_10_45_7
GCTTTGGGTGGGACCCTATTTTTATTACTGAAGGTTACACCCAAACTCGCGGTGAAATGAGTAGAGAGGTTTATGATTTAACGTCGCCTCGACGCATAGCGACAGAAAAGCTGTATCACCACCTGCATCACGAACGGTAAGAATAATGAAAACGCTCTTTGTCTATCGGTATATTCAATTCATTACAGAGTTGAAATAATAAATGTGAACCGCGTGCCATTTTTGGATCTACAGAACGTGCTTCCCGTACTCTTTTCAGGTATTGTGAACGGAACATAACATGAGCTTGATCCTCTAGAAGGTGTGTTTGAGGATCTTCATTATAGATGTGCATATAGGGCAAATAGGGAACTTCTTCTGTAAGACGTGCATCGCTCCAGATATTAGTTATTGATAAACCTTCATGGGGAGAAACTCCATCCATGAGCTCAGCTACAACACCACATAATTCTCCTTGTGTAACAAGGCCAACGGGTATGCCACAAGCATATTTAACCAATACCTGAGAAGCTCTATGTGGCGTTGACTGATAGTCGCCTATTGCGCCATCGTAATATAACAACGGGACATTGGTAATTATTTCATAGGGGCATGCAACTACTTCTGGAGGACACATACCATGTATTTTATAGAGATGAGCTATTTCGTCGGCGCATATTCCCATGGCAAGCGTTCCGTTAAAATTAAGGGGAGTATTTCCACACGTCAGCCGTCCCGAAACCTCATTGCAGAGTTTCGGTTTGATATCCATCAACGCCCGTAATGCATGTGATGGCGGCCGAGAAAGCAGGCGTTCTCCGTATGGAGTGTGTGCAATAACTCCTCCCTGAAAGACGTCAATTTTCATACGGTATTATAGCCTATAGTAGAAAAATAACAAAATGATATCTATAGGACATGATACAATTTTGTCATGACCGATAAACCAGGAGTAGAGCAATTCTTGACAAAGAAAGTCCCCGATCGCAGAAATTTTTTTCGACTGGCTGGACCACGCGTGGCGGCAAGCGTACTGGCGTTTCTTACTGCATGTGGAGATGGTAAAGAAGTAACGCCCACTCCTATTCCGATTCCTACAGCTATAGTGAGACCTACTTCAACTCCCTTGATTGAAAAACCTACGATATCGAATAATCCTATAGATGTAATTAAGGACGTCAATGAGCACAATCCTTCAATAGTAGAAATTCACATTACCCAACCAGACGGTACCATTGCTACGACTCAAGTTGCTAATATGCACCCTATCGATCGCACAAAAACCATAAACCCTGAACTGGTTACTACAATTGATGGATTAGTGCGTAAAATGGTTCCTCCAGAAACCGATATGCGCTACGCTTCTGGAGAAAGAATTGTAATTATGTGGGACGTATTAGGAGGGGATATGTTTAAGGGCAAAAATCCTATACTTCCTGAGATGGGCACATATGCCCTTACAGTAACATTTGATAATAATGGAAAGGGATATCATGCTACGTTTATTCCAGTCGATTACCTAAGCCCATCATCGCCTGACCTTATTGAAACCGTGGCTACAGAATGGTGCCAAGGGTCAACGGGAGTTGCACTTCCCAACCAGGAGCAAACAATTCAAGATGAAAAAACATGTAATGAGTTTGGTTTAGCCGCTCGATTTGCATCAGAAGGAGCAAAGTATGAAATGTATGGAACGTTTGTGAATCAGCATCCGTTACAATTACCCGGTTTACCCGAAATAAAAATGAAACCTTATAGTGCCGAGAAGTACGGAGAAATGGTAGATGCGTTACGGGGCGTGGTTCCTATGGTTCAAATACCTTAATTTTATTTTTTCTTCCAAACCACCTTGGTGTACAGAATGTACGAGTAAGGAATGATAACAAAGATAATGATTGTCGCCTTGTATACGATCCAGCTGTGGATTTCCATAAATCCCAGATTAAATATAGTATCCCCTATATATTTTAACGCTAGGCCTAAGCCAAATCCTTGGATAAGCAGCGAACCGGATGAGATAAAGTTAAAGATAAACAGCTTCCCCATAAACACGAGCGGCCCTCCGGTAATGCGGTGATGTTTAAAGCTCCAGAAATTGTTAAGTAGGAAGTTTGAAATAATGGCAACTTCAGCGCTTAACACATTTGACATAACCTTAGGCCAATTCAGTACATGAATAAGCAGGTAGGCAATACCAAAGTCCAGAATAAATCCGGTACTTCCCACCACAATATACTTAATAAAGCTTGAGTTAAACAAAATGTAGCTCACGATGCCCATAATATATTCTTTGGCGTTTATTTTTGATTGTCCATACGTGCGGTCGATAAAATGAATGGGCACCTCGTCGATGCGCGCTCCCAGCTTCAGCGTTTTATCCAAGAATGCAATCTGGAATAAATATCCATGATACTTTCCCATTTCCGGAAGGTTTTTTTGCGCCACCCATGCCTTAATCATACGGTACCCATTGGTCCACTCGCGCTGCTTGAGGCTCATAAAACCCAAGCGCACAATAAGGTTTGCACCCACCGAAAGCATTTTTCGGTACCAGCCCCAGTTATCGGGAATGGAACCTCCGGGCATGTAGCGTGAGCCAATAACCATATCGGCTCCCTGTTCAATTTGCTGTACCAATTTTGGCAAGTCGTTGGGGTTGTGCGACCAATCGGCATCCATCTCTACCAGTACCTGCGCATGAAGGGTATCAAGTCCGTAGCGAAAACCGCGCTGGTACGCTTTGCCCAACCCTTCTTTATTGCCCTCAATTAAATAGAGATCACGATATTTTTTTTGCAGCTGTTTCACCACTTTTCCGGTTCCATCAGGCGATTTATCGTCAACGACCAATACCAGTAATTTCCAGTTTTTAATGGTTTTTCCCACATCAAATAATGCCTTAATCAATGAGGAAATATTACCTTTTTCGTTGTAGGTGGGTAATACCACGACGATATTTTTCTCTCTCATATATTCACTTCTTTCTTAAAATAGGCAATGGTTTTTTGCAGTCCGTCTTCTAGATGTACTTTCGGTTCCCAGTGTAAAATGGTTTTTGCACGCGTAATGTCGGGCTTACGGCGCAATGGGTCGTCCATAGGCTTATCTTTATGAACAATACTCGACAGGCTGCCCGTAAGAGTCAATACCTGCTGAGCAATGTCCAACATGGTGCGCTCATGGGGGTTGCCCAAGTTAAATATGGTGGCTGCAGCCTCTTCTGTGTGCGACAGTGCCATTAAGCCGGCAACCATATCATCCACAAAGCAGAACGAACGGGTCTGCATGCCATCGCCATAGATAGTAATGGGCTTGCCGGTTATGGCCTGGGTAATAAAATTGGACACTACCCTTCCGTCATTTTGCTCCATGTTGGGGCCGTAGGTGTTGAATATCCGTGCTATTTTTACATTAACATTATCCCGATGCAGATAGGTGTAGCACATGGCTTCTCCAAACCGTTTTGCCTCGTCATAACAGGATCGCGGCCCAAACGAATTGACATTTCCCCAATAGGTTTCCTTTTGAGGGTGCTCAAGCGGGTCGCCATAAACCTCAGATGTGGAGGCGTACACTAATCGTGCCCGTGTTTTGCGGGCAAGCTGCAACAAGTGGCGGGTACCAGTTGAACTCGCCAGTAGCGTTTCCTCAGGATGATTGGCATATTGAATGGGAGAGGC
>PFEE01000035.1:8635-11224 GCA_002793745.1 Candidatus Roizmanbacteria bacterium CG10_big_fil_rev_8_21_14_0_10_45_7
GAAAAATTATGGTGAAGGGCACCTCTGGTAACGGTTCAAGTGCAGTGGGGTTGGTGATATCGCCTTGTATAAAATGGAGCCGGTTGTTTTTGAGGTATTGCTCAATATTTTTGGTACGTCCGGTAATAAGGTTGTCGATAATCCATACGGTATCGCCTTGATCAAGCAGTGTTTTGGTAAGATTTGATCCAATGAAGCCCGCACCTCCGGCTATAAGTATGGTTTGCATGGTTTTTGTTACGGCCTCCCTACTGAAACGTATGAAAAACCCTTTTCGCGTATGGTCGCGGGATCATATATGTTTCGTCCGTCAATGATAGCGGGATTCCGCATCAATTTATGCACGGCCGTAAGATCGATTTGTTTAAACTCGTTCCATTCGGTGAGAATGAGCAAAAGATCGGCATCTTTGACTGCATCATAGGAGGTTTTTGCGTAGGTGATTTTGGATCCCATCTGTTTCTTCACATTTTCCATAGCCTCGGGATCATACACCGTGATATGGTATCCGTCTTCTAGCAGCTCATGAATAATGTGAAGAGGAGGGGATTCTCGGATATCGTCGGTATCAGGTTTAAACGCAAGTCCCCATATAGCAATGTGCTTGGTGTCATCCATCTCCTTTATTTTTTTCAGTATTTTTTTGCGTGCAGAAATGTTAATCTGATCCACTTCTTTTAAGAGCGCCATGTCAACGCCAAATGACTCGCCGGTATGGATCAAAGCCTTCACGTCCTTGGGCAAGCAGCTGCCGCCATACCCAACACCGGGATACAAAAATAATCGACCGATGCGCTTATCCATGCCCACGGCATGTAGCACCTCGTCGACATTGGCATTTGATGCCTCGGCCAAGTTGGCAATCATGTTGGCGAATGAAATCTTGGTTGCGAGCATTGCATTTGAGGCGTATTTAATAAGCTCAGCTGAAGCAAGATTGGTGATAATCCGCTCGCCATCAATGGGCTTATGGAGCTTTAACAGGGTATCAATAGCAGTCTTTGAGTTTGATCCAATTACAATGCGATCAGGGTGCAAGGTGTCGCCCAGCGCGGTGCCTTCACGCAAAAATTCAGGACATGAGGCAACATCAAACTGCACTTCGGGTTTTTTAACGCGGGTAATGATTTCGGCTACCTTCAGGTTGGTGCCCACGGGTACGGTGCTTTTGCATGAGATAACGGTATAAGGATTGGTCAAATGTTTTCCGATGTGTTCAGCAACACCCAGGACGGCAGCCAAGTCAGCCTCTCCGTTTTGTTTGGGAGGGGTACCAACGCCGATAAATACCACTGCTGCTCCCTGTAATGCTTCTGTAAAGTCGGAGGTAAAACGTAATCGTTTTGCTTCGAGGTTTTTTTGCAGCAGCTCCTCAAGGCCGGGTTCAAAAATAATGGGATCACCGCTTTGTAAGCGTTTCAGTTTTTCAGCGGTGTGGCCAATAACCCACACATCGTTGCCCAGGTGAGCAAATACGCATGCGGTTACCAAACCAACATATCCATGCCCAACAATGGCGAGCTTCATACAGGCTATAGTAGCGCAATAGCGCTATAATTGCAATCCTACCTCCCTCATTCCATCCTCAAAATTTTTCATTGTGTGGAATGTATTTTTTGTGCTTTTTAGGGTGGCGTACTGTGGCCGCGGTGCATGCCCCGCAAAAAATTCTTTATACGAAACGGGGCGTATATGGGCGTCTTTAATATCAAATACGCGTGCGATAGTTTTGCCCGCTTCATAGGGCGACATACTGGAGGATCCTACGATATGAAACACCTCCGGTGAAAAATGGGTAAACAAGTGCTTTAGAGAGTAGGCAATGTCGTCAATAAACGTGGGCGTCATGGTTTCGTCCTCAACCATAGATAATTCTTTGCCAGCAAGCATAAGCTCCCTCACCCGGGTGGCAAAGTCTTTTTTTTCGGGGCAGTGTGCCCGGTAGGGGTAGGAAAAGCGCACAATCATCGCCCTATCCTTTACCAGTTGTTCTCCTTCATATTTGGTTTTTCCGTATACCGAAATAGGTTCGGGTGTGGAAGCCTCATCATAGACAGGGTTAGTGCCCGAAAATACAAAGTCGGTAGAAATATAAATAAACGGTTTTTTTGCTTTTTGGGTAGCCTCAAATAAATTACGCGTGCCGTCAACATTGACCGCATAAGCAAGCCCAGAATTTTTTTCTGCCTTATCAACATCGGTATAGGCGGCAAGGTGAAGAAACAGGTCGTATGAGAGCATCTCAAGAGCGCGCTCAACACTGTCTTTGGCAGTAATATCAACGTCTTCTTGCGGCAGGGAAATAAATTCAAAATGGGAAGAAAGCAGCTCGGTAATGCGAGACCCTACTAATCCTGACGCTCCGGTGAGGGCAATTTTCATACTATTTTTTTCCGTACTTTACGCGTTTCCACCAGTCCTGGTTTTTGGTATACCACTCAATTGTTTTTTCTAGTCCTTTTTGCAAGTCGCTGTATGCGGGAGACCATCCCAGTTCGGTATGAATTTTGCTCCAGTCAATTGCGTAGCGCCGGTCATGGCCCGGCCGGTCTTTCACATATTCAATAGAAGATTCGTCTTTGCCCATAA
>PFEE01000057.1:0-10405 GCA_002793745.1 Candidatus Roizmanbacteria bacterium CG10_big_fil_rev_8_21_14_0_10_45_7
CTCTTTAGTCAATAATCCTTTTTGTGCTCCTACATATGATATGACCGATTTTGAATTGCGGGCACCAGACGCTAAACACTCCGGGATCGTACGTCCATACAAATGCGCTGCTATAAATCCTGAGGTAAATGCGTCACCCGCGCCCGTGGTATCTACCACATGCTCAAGGCGCAGTGCCGGCTGATAAAAAATATCAGATTGAGTGTGCGCATAGCTGCCAAATTCACCATCGGTAATGATGACGATGGCTGTATCGCTGAGATACAATGCGCGGTGGTAATTAATTTCATTGGGCAGCAGCTCCGTGGGCTTAACACCCAACACGTCGCCCAGTTCATACCGGTTAAAAAAGACAAGGGTGGCCTTACTGAAGATTGAAGAAAGTGTGGAGAGACCGCGCCGACAATCCTTAACGCCGAAGTTAAGCGCCACGGCATGTCCTGCCTCATGTACTATGCCCACCAGCCGATCCCGCTCCTCAAGGGGTATTTCAGGCATGTTCCCTAAAAAAAATAATTGACACTCTCTAAGGGCAGTTAACCGCGGCTGAGTTATATCGAGCCGCAGGTCATGTGAACGGTGGGTAATAATGGTGCGCTCGCCCTTGGCGGACAGTAATATAGTGGAGATGTTTGAAAAGTCAGCCTCCTGTTCAAGTAGGTTAAGATCGATATGCTCGCTCGTTAACTGGTCGCGGATATATAACGATAATCCGCCTATGCCAACCTGCGACCACAGGGCACCTCGCAGGCCCGCTCGTGTCGTACCAATAATAACATTAGCACCCCCACCCCCCAGACTGTCATGAAATTCCCCCGCCACATACTTGCCTCCCAACGCAAGAGCAAAGCGGTCATGGCTAATGGTTAATGAATCGTCTCTGAAAAAAAGGTCAAGGGTAAGACTTCCCAGTGCAACTACGTCATGCATGCCGGAGGTCCGTTTCTATCTGTAACATCCTGTTGTGCTTAGCAAGCCGTTCTCCCCGAGTAATGGATCCAAACTTTACAAAATCCGCCTGCAGTGCAACCGAAAAATCGGCAATAAAGCTGTCTTGCGTTTCTGCTGCCATTTGGGACAAAATAATACGCATGCCTGCTTTGCGCACCGCAGCGGCAAACTCAAGCGCCTCGCCCACGGTTCCCCTCTGCAGCGGCTTAACGCATACCGCGTTGCATAACGCATTTTTGCGCGCATACTCAAGACGGTTCATATTGGTTTGGGTTAGGTCATCGGCCGCAATATAGGCACGGTCTCCCAACACACTGGTTATTTTTTTCCATCCCGCCTCGTCTTTTATCGCGCACGGATCCTCCAGAATCAGTGAACGGTATTCGTTATTGAGCTTGTTAAGACGTTCCAAAAACTGATCGGTATTAAGTGGATTAGGACTGTCAGATAGATAGTACTTTCCTTTGAAAAAAAACTCAGCGGCAATATCCATGGCAAAATATACATCAACCCCAACCTTTATGTTGCTTTTAAGCATAGCTTCCCTCAAAATTTCATACGCATCGATGTTTGAAGCTAATGAGGGAATAAAGGCGCCGTCGTTACCAATACCGGCAAATATATTGCGGTACGCAAATACCTTGCTGAGTCCGTGGTACAGATTAAACGCCAGATCAAGCGCCTGTTCATAGCTTCTGCCGGTTGAGGGCACCATACTAAACTCCTGAAAATTCAATGTTTTTGCCCCGTGATTGCCTCCTGATATCATGGTAAAAATAGGCGAAGGTACCCGCGAAAGAGGAACTCCTCCCGGCACCATTTTTGCAAACAGGCCATTGAGATACACATATAATTCTTGTCCGGAGAGTAACGCAGCCGCTTTATAAAACAACTCTGAAATCAGGAAGGTGGTGTTTACCCCCAGCACTTCTTTGCGTTCACTCGGATCTGATTTTTTCAGCCACTCATCTATTTCTCGGCTTTTGTTGGCATCGATACCGATCAGCTTGGGAGCAATAAGGTCATTTACATATTGCAGTGAACGGTCAACTCCCTTACCCAAATAATGATCAGTTTCGTCATACAAATATTCTCCAGCAAACTCACCATTATGCTGGCTGTTAGCTATAGACGCCTCCACAGATCTTCCGTCAGACAACCACATGATTCCGGCTAAGGTTGGGAAACCTAACGAATCAAAAATCTTGCGGGCGGTAAGCTTTTTAACGGTGACTGCCATGAAGCTCAAGAGCATGAACTTGTTGATTGACGCGAGTAAATGCGTCAGGGCTTACGGAGACGCTGGTAATGCCGGCGCGCACCACAAACTCAAGCATTTCTGGGTAATCAGAAACCGACTGCCCGCAAATTGATGCCGTTACGCCGCGGCTCGCGCATGTTTGAATGGTTTTCTTCAAAGCCCACAGTACCGCCTCATTGCGCTCATCATACAAATGCGCCAGCATTTCATTATCACGGTCAATGCCCAGCATAAGCATCGTGAGGTCATTGCTTCCAATAGAAATGCCGTCTACTCCCACATCCAAAAATGAATCAAGCAGCAGCACGTTTACCGGAAGCTCGACCATCATCCAAAACTTAAAGTCTTTACCAAACTTCAATCCATGCTCTTCAATCATATGCTTGGTTTGTGCCAAATGCTGAGGCGTGCGCACAAACGGAACCATCACATGAACATTATCAAGGCCGCTCTCACGAACCTTCTTTAATGCCTCAACTTCAAGCGCAAATACCTCGGGTTCACGGGTATACCGATAGGCGCCCCGGTATCCAATTAATGGATTTTCCTCATGCGGTTCTACTTCACGGCCGCCATTCAGGAAACGGTATTCGTTGGTTTTAAAATCAGTGGTTCGGTACACTACGGGGCGCGGGTAAAACGCTTTTGCAATTTCGGCTATCCCTTGCACCATATGTTTGGTAAATATACTTCCCCTGCCTCGTTTTAATAACACTGCCGGATGCTCGCCCAGATTGGCTATCATAAATTCTGCCCGCAGCAATCCTACACCGTCAGCAGGTATGGCACTTACTTTTTTGGCTAACTCAGGTTCACCCAGATTAAGATATATTTTTGTCTTGGTATTAAAAATGCGCCCATCTTTTTTTTCCTCTTTGCGCTCAACTACGCCCCGCAACACCTCACCGGAGCTCCCGTTGACCGTTACCAGTTCGTGTTCCTTAAGCAGGCTCATGGCATTATCAACTCCCACCACGCACGGGATTCCCAGCTCGCGCGATACAATGGCCGCATGCGATGTTCTGCCGCCCCGTTCGGTAATAATCGCTGATGCCTTTTTCATAGCCGGCACATAGTCTGGATTGGTTTGCTGCGCCACCAACACATCTTTGTCTCTAATGGTTCCGATTTCTTTAGGTGAGCGCAGCTTTACCACCGGCCCACTGGCGATGCCCGGGGACGCCGGATCGCCCTTTGCAATCACATGATGCGATACGGTAATATCCTCCTGTTGTGTACCCTGCTTGCCATGCAACGTCGTGATGGGCCGTGACTGGGTAATAAACAGTTTTCCTTTTTCGTACGCCCATTCAATGTCTTGCGGAAAATAGTAATGCCTTTCTATCTGCTTGCCCACGCGTGCCACTTCCACGATCTGCTTATCGGTAATTTTCTGCTGCGATCCTTCCCGTTTCGTCAGTTTGTATTCAACATTTTTCGTTCCCCGTTTTACAAAACGCACTTCCTGCGTGCCAATGCGTTTCTCGTGTATTTCCAGGTTATCCTTAGTTACCAAATATTGATCCGGCGTTACCTTGCCCTGCACGATATATTCACCCAATCCAAAGATAGCTTCAATCACCAACATCTTCTTATTATTCGTCACCGGATCAACCGTAAACATAATGCCGGAGGTGTCCGACTGAACCATGCGCTGCACGACCGCAGCCAACCCAACCTTAAAATGATCGAACTTTTTCTCAGACCGGTAAAATATGGCCCGCTGGGTAAATAACGATGCCCAGCACGCCTTGATCTGGCGTACGACATGTGACTCGCCCTGGACATTTAAATACGTTTCCTGCTGCCCGGCAAAAGACGCGTCCGGCAAATCCTCTGCCGTTGCACTGCTGCGTATGGCTACCAGTGCCGGTTTATACGCTGCCTTGATACGATAGGCCAGTGATACCACACCTTGTGTACGTGCCTCATGCTCATACAGCTGCTCATAATAGGTTGCAATATGATCAGATAAACTCTCGGGCACCGACGACTCTATAATCAACTCCTGAATTTTGTCAGACACACGACTCAAGCTGGCAGTATCTTTATGATCAAGCTCAGTCAGGTAAGTTGCTATTTTTGGCCGCAGGCCGGTCTCATCAAGAAAGTTGTAGTAAGCTTGTGACGTAACGATAAATCCATAGGGAATGGGGAAACCTGCCCGGGTCATTTCTCCCAAATTGGCGCCTTTGCCTCCTACCAATGGGATGTTTTCTTTACCAACCTCTTCAAACCAAACAATCAATTTACGCACCATATACAATCAGTATGGAGGAAATTCACAAAAGATTCAAGCTGCGACTTGAAGAGGTATGTACTTCAGGCGGCATCTTTAAGTGCTTCAATACCGGGGAGGGTTCCCTTTTCTATATACTCAAGCATGGCGCCACCGCCCGTTGAGATGTGAGTAATATGATCGAGGTATTCTTTTTTAGAAATAGCTGAGAGTGTATCACCGCCGCCCACAATGGATAAGGCTTGCCTGTTTTGCGCAATGGCATAATACAAATAATCAGTACCGCGACGGTACTGGAGGTTTTCCATATACCCCACCGGCCCGTTCCAGATAATAGTTTTTGCGTCACTCAGTACCGTTCCCATTTTAGCCTGCGTCTCAGGACCGATATCAAGTATCATATCGCTTGCGCCCACCTCCGCTACCAGTTTTACCGCACCACCGGTGTGCTCATCAGCAGGATCCCCCACTACCACATCGTCAGGCAGCAATAGATGGGTATTATGTTTTTTGGCAAAGACGAGAAACTCCTGCGCCAGAGGAACTTCTTCTGCAACCAGTACACTTTTGCCCACTTCATACCCTGCTGCCTTTAAAAACACCGTAGCTAATCCACCACCCACTATCAGCGTGTCGGCTATATCAGTGAGCTTCTTGAGCAGTGCCAATTTAGTCGTGACTTTAATGCCGCCGATTATGGCCACCACTGGATGAGCGGGATGGGAAACTGCGTTATCAATATGTTCAATTTCCTTTTTCATCAGCAACCCAGCATACGAGGGCAATAGCTTAGGAATTCCCACAATGGATGCATCTGGTCGGTGTGAAGCACCAAAGGCATCATTTACATAGATATCACCAAGGCTGGCAAGGGTTTGAGCAAATGCAGGATCACCCGTTTTCTCACCCTCCCAAAAACGCAGATTTCCAAGTAAGTACACGGTTTTATCCTGGTGCACTAGTGCTGTTTTTGCGCTCTCAATATCCTCAACCAGTACCACCGAGTATCCCGGAGGCAACAACGATGCTAACCGGTCTCGCACCGGCTTCATGGAATAACGGTCTTCTTTCCCTTTCGGACGGCCTAAGTGAGACATAATGATGAGGGTAACCTGGGGATGCTGCAGTATATATTCAATAGTGGGTAACGCGGCACGGATGCGTGCATCATCACCAATTTCATTATGCGGACTTAGCGTGATGTTAAAGTCCACGCGTAACAATACTCGTATAGAACCATCCAGTTTTGCCTGATCAATATAGTGTATGTTATGCAAAGCGCTCTACCAAATCTACTAAGCGGGATGAATAACCCCATTCATTGTCATACCAGCCGGTCACTTTCACTAAGCGCTCATTCACCACCTTGGTGTAATTAGCATCAAAGATAGATGAATGAGGATTACCAATATAGTCACTGGACACAAGCGGTGTCGTCTCATACGCCATCAGGCCTTTCATAGACCCGTCAGCTGCAGCTTTGAAGGCTGCATTCACTTCCTCTACGGTAGTTGATCGTTTGAGCTGCGCCGTCACATCGGTGAACGACACAATCGGCACCGGAACTCGCAGTGACATACCGTCAATTCTGCCCTTAAGCTCGGGAATGACGCGCACCACAGCCTCTGCTGCCCCCGTGGTCGTGGGAATGATGGACAAATCTGCAGCCCGTGATCGGGTTTCATTTTTATTCGCATCATCAAGCAAACTTTGTGTTGAGGTATATGCATGAACGGTGGTCAGCATCGCGTGCTCCACGCCAAACGTATCATGCAGTACCTTAATAAGCGGCGCGGCTGAATTCGTGGTGCATGACGCGTTTGAAATAACCTGCACTTTTCTAAAGTTAATGCTTGCGTCATTAACGCCCAATACACAATGCGGCATTTCGTCTTTTGCCGGCGCGGTTAATATGACTGTTTTAACCGATCCTCCACCAATATGTTTCTGCAGATCAGCGGTAGTCATGAATGCTCCCGTAGCATCAACTACCACATCAACATTATGCTGCGCCCACGGTATCTCCTCGGGTGAGTCAACTTGCGACGTGGCAACCACTACGTCATCAACTTCAATGGCCTGCTCGCGCGCTACCACCGTACGCTCAAACTTTCGGTAAATCGAGTCATACTGCAATAAGTAGGCCAGTAAGTGGGTTGGCGTTTTTCGCGTATTGATAAGCGCAATATCAAATGTACCGCGCGTGAGGGCAATACGTGCAAATGCCCTCCCGATTCTCCCAAACCCATTTAGGCCTACTGTTAGTTTTTTCATCGAATATCTTTTAGTGTACCTAATTTTTCCTTAAAGTAATCAACCCAGGGAATAGCGTTGGGATTTTCTTTGTAGTCTGCGGCCAAATAGTAGGTTAAGTACCCTCCCCACATAAGCACCTCCACAAATTGGGCTATACGCGTACTTGTCTTAACGGTATACGTGTAGGCTCCCACTCCGTTTTTTTCAACCACTTCACGAGTGAGGTTCAGGCGCTCACGGTTTCGGTTGATGTACAACTCTGAGTCAATAAACACAAAGGCCAACTTCTTATCTGGCGGGTTCTTCAGCCCTTCCATCAGGTGATGGTTCAGCTCAGGAATCGTATTGTAGTCAGCAAACAGCTTTGCGGTTTCATTCGTTTGGTTACGGACAATGTGTGCGTTCCCCGACAGGTGGTCTGATGCCACATACACCGGAATTACCCCTTTAAGCTTAGTTGCCAGTTCGCGCGCCTCACGGCTCATGGCCTCTTTCACTCCCGCAATTTCATCTAGTACTGATATATCAGTGGTTGAATTAAGGTAGCCCAGTTGTTCCAAGATACTCGCACACCCAAACAGCATGTAGCCCTGTCCCATGCGCGGCTGGCCGCTGGGGTTATGCTTGGGTTCAAACTGATAGTAAGGGGCGTTATGCTCTTTTTGTATCGCAATAAGCTCGCCACCGTTACTCACCGCAACACACATGGCTCCCGCTTTGTGAGCTTCTTTCAGGTTATATATCACCTCTTCAGTGGTACCCGAATACGATGAGGCAATAAACAGTGTTTTGGGTCCTACGAAATTCGGGAGCGTATAGGTGTTTAGTTTTGAAAGCGGTCGCGTGAGGAATGTTTTGTACAAACTTTCAAGCACATAAAACACATACATAGAGCCGCCCATGCCGGCAATCACCATGTTTTCCGCCTCCCGAAAACTATCGGGGAAGTTCACGGCAGCGGCCTCCGCAAGGGCCTGTTTTGCTTGCTCGGGAATCAATTCTATTGATTGTAGTGCGGTATCGTTCATAGTAGCGCTGAAGTATTAACGCCGGAGCTGAAATCAATCTCGCTGCACTCATGAAGTAGCGCGCTGATATCTTTCTTCATCTGGTCATACTCACTTTGCGTCTTTGCTTCAAACTTAACGGTCAAGTAAGGACCATTCTGAGACGCCCGAACAATGGCCATTGAGTCTTGCATGTCAACCCGAACGCCGTCAATTTCAAGGAATTCCCCGTTTGGGTACAGCTTTTTCAGCTTGCCCCCAATGGTTTCGGACACCAGCTTGAATTTAATCTCGTCTGGCGTTCCTACTTTAATCTCAGGGCTGGAAACATACTGTGGCAACTGCTGCACCGCCTGCTTCAGGGTCTGTTGCTTGCGCGTTAAGTAGGCCAAAATACGCAATGAGGCGATGGCGCCGTCATCATGGCCATAAAAATTATCAACAAAGTACATATGGCCCGACAGCTCACCGCCAAACGGCGCTCGTTCTTCACGCACTTTCGCTTTAATAAACGAGTGCCCGGTTAGCCAAATCACTGGCTTGCCGCCTTTTGCCTTTACCACATCCGCAACCTGCTTTGAGCACAAGGTGTTGAAAATGATTTTTGATCCGGGCATAAAGTCCAGCACGTCTTGGGCAAACAGGGATACCAACACATCATTCCAAATGGGTGTGCCGTCAGAGTCCACAATACCCAAACGATCGCCATCAGCGTCATAGGCAAAACCTAAGTCTGCTTTTGCCTGCACAACACCCTTACCCAACCGTTCCAGCACTTCATGTTCAGTAGGGTCGGGCGTACCAACGGGGAAATTACCGTCGGGCTTCGTGTTTTGTTCTATCACCTCGCATCCCGCTCTTCGTAAAAGCTCAGGTAAAAATAAACCCGTGGTAGCAGCGCACGAATCAACGACAACTTTTACTTTGCCCACCGGATCGATACGGCGCAACACATCCTGGATATATTCTTCTTTAATGTCTTCTGAGATATGCTTACCCTTTTCTTTCCGAGATAAGAATTGTTCCGCTTTGCTGGATCGTTGACCCGATTGAACCAGTTCGCGCAGTTCAATAATCTCATCGGTCAGCATGGTCTCGGAATACCCTGTGCCAAACTTAAACCCGTTGTATTCTTTGGGGTTATGGGACGCGGTAATCATAATCATGCCGCGGGTTCTAAAGTAGTAGCAGGCAAAATAGATAATTTGCGACAGGGTCATGCCGATGTCATATACCGTAATGCCAGCATCATTCAATGTCTTAATCACGATCTTGCTGAAATGGGGACTTGAAATACGACAATCGTACCCGACGACACAATCATAAATTCTTCGCTGCAGCAACCAGGTAGCATAGCCTTGTGCGATGGCTGCTACTGTTTCGTCGGTAAGCTCAGAGCCGACCAAACCGCGCAAATCGTAACCGCGAAAAATGTGGGATGGTACCTGTATTGTCATAAAGTGTATGATACTATCATATTTAACTGCTAAACTTTTGTCAAATTACTCTATCACAAATAAAAATTTAGTACTAACGAAAGACCTTGTTTTGTGTCGTAGGGTACCCGCCCTCCTTTAATTCCCTCTTCTATGGTAAACAGTGCTTTATAAAACTGAACCAGCTTTTCGGGTTTCCAGGTCTTCGCCTGCTGGCTCAGCTTACCCCGTTGCCACGGAGCTGTTGAGTTTCCAAAGGTTCCTGCCTGGGCATTAATCAGGTCGCGCACCCGGCGCTTCATAAAATAAAAAAGGAGCTCTGCCGCATTCTCCTGCAGCGCATTCTCGTACAGCGCATGTGTTGTTTTAAGCCCTCCTGGTTTAATAGCATCAAGAAATGTAAATAAGTATTTTGGGAGCACAAAACCCTGCGACACACTATCTTTAATAAACGTTTTGTAGTACTTAACCCGTTTCTCGGCAGGCTCTATAAACAAAACCGGCAAATGCTCAACCGCCTGTTTAACAAGGCCGATAAGCGCCTCCATGGGCTTAGTTGGTTTGGCGCGTACCAGCCCCAAGTGAAAAAAATTTTCTATAATAAATAGCCTGTTGGTTCCAAACAGGTCGGTGTGTGACAACTGCTCCTCCATAACCTGGTACGAAAACGGCGGGGTAAGCCGCAAAGACTCTGGATACTTGCTTTTTTCCTTTTCCACAGCAGTCTCTAGCGATTGTATATCGTTTCCGTACAGCAGCATTATGCTCATAAGCGTCTCTATTGTAAAAAACATTGCAAAGATACTCAACAACTGTTATACCAATACTATGCGTACGTATTTCTTAGGTCTTTTAACCTCTGTTTTTGTGGCAACACTAGTGGGCTTATCCTTATTCAAGAGTTCTCCAACGGTGGTACAAGCACAGAACGCAATTGATGACGCGTATTACTCTACCCAGTTCAGCGCAAATACCAAAATACGTATTTCTTGTTTTGATCCCTACGTTATTCCCTCCGGCCCATTGCAAGTGCGCGACTCGGACAAGGCCGATAACGCTGCAGACGGTTCCGATGACGGTGAGCTGGCGTTTAACGAAAAGGCAGATAAGAATTTAAGCAATCATGTTGGTTTCCCCAATAGGGTGGTTGCTCCAAACGGAAAAGAGTACAAGCACACTATTCAATTACGTACCCGCGAAACAGACTTACGACCTTCACTTCCGGTTCAGGTTATCCGTATTTCAACTACTGCTG
>PFEE01000057.1:10426-25964 GCA_002793745.1 Candidatus Roizmanbacteria bacterium CG10_big_fil_rev_8_21_14_0_10_45_7
TATTTAATGCTGCTTCAGAAAAAATATTCTGCGCTCCCGATAGTGAGGGAAAACCAACCTGTACGCAACCGGTGCTTGATCGATGGGAAGGCCTAGTAAAACTCGTCTCATGCCCCAATAATGATGCCTGTTTTAGTCTCCTCACTCAAACCCGTGCATCGTTATTACCTGCCAATGGTAGTCTGACTATTCCTTATGCCTTGTCCTATACCAGAAGCAATGAGTCACATTATTTCTACGCCATACAGCAATTTGAGGAAACACCGGTGGGAGCCGGTACGCCAGCTCCTATTGAAAACGCTGCGCTAGGACTAAAATTAAGCACCTTTAATCCCATCGAGCCCGCGGCAGAGAACGCGCCATCACTGGTGAACTGTACCAGCGTCTTCTGGGACCCCATTGGCCGCGTATACAACCCACGCGGTAATATCCTCGCTCCCATTGAGGGCGCAAATGTAACGCTGTTCAAGAGTGATAAAACGACCAAAGCTGCCGTGGTGGGAACCAATCCCGATTCTACAGACAAATTAGGCGGGTTCAGCTTATTTATAAAAGAAGCAGGTACATTCTTTTTATCAGCGGCTAAAAGCGGATATTCATTCCCCTATCCAGCAGAATCGAATACTGAAAACCTGACTCGCGTTATACCACAGATATTTCCCGGCTACGAGCTGTATAACGATCCCAACCAATCATTTTTTGAAGACACCAATGAAGTAAAGAAATTTATTATGCTCATGGATGGCGATCCATTAAATAATCCTAAACCACAAATCCAGCATTCGCACATGGTTGCAGACGAAACGTCACATTATTTTTCAGGCGTATCTACGTACCCGCTTGCCACTATACGAGTGCTCGCTAATAACGTCGTAGTCGGACAAGGCACTGCTGATGGCATGGGACTGTTTGAGATTGTTATAGCCAATGATAACCTACCTGACTCATTTGAGTCGTTTAGCATACAAACAGAGGCCCAAACTATTGCGCAACTGCAAACCAAAGTTGGTACCAAACAGAGTTGGTTTGCCTCACTGATTAGAACTGTGCAAGCACAAACCAATAATCGGTTCTCTCCCATTTATGAAATAGAGCCTATTCCTGCATTTGTCGGAGGTTTCGTGTATAACGAACAGTTAAAAGTAGTGCCCAACGCAAAAATTGAAGTACGCATTCCTCATATGGGCGACATCATATATGCCACGGCTCAGGCAAATTCAGACGGATTCGTCTATATGGGCAACAATTATCTTCCCGGCCTTCCTTATAATGTACGAATCATTGAAGGTAGTACTCCAGTGGCGGAATTCTCGGGCAATGAATTTGCGCAGCTCAATGAAACGTATCGCAGCGCCAAGGATATGTCGTATTACGAGCCCACCACCAAGCAATCAACGGTACTGGCCGATGCCCGCCCTATTATTCCAGACGCCAATATCGTACAAGAAGTACAGGATAATCAGCCCACCGTTGAGGCTTCATCACTGCGCGCATTGCAGCGAAAAAGCAAAGCCCGCATTGCCGGGTTCGATGGAAACGCGCTTGCTGCTAATCCAACCGAAGGTGCAACACAAATCTCGGGCATGTCCGGTACCATAAGCCTCTTGCTCTTGCTTATGCTTATCATTGTTCTGCCCGTCGGCATTGCGTTTGTGTACCTGCGCATAAAACGAAAGCCCGCAGACTCTTCTCTCTACTAACGTGCTACAATATCTACCATGTACGGCGTAACGACCGATATTATCGCAACCAGTTATAGCCAAATTATTGGATACTTACCGAGCCTTTTTGCCGGATTGGTATTAGTAGGAGTAGGATTTGTTGCCGGTGCACTGGCCCAGCAGGTATTCCGTTTGCTGCTACGGGTTATCAGCATCTCACGACTACCACGACTTCTGGGAAAAAGCGCCCGTGACGTATCAGCGGTATGGATGGAAATCGGAAGCGAACTTATCCTTATTTCGTTTGTTATTCTCTTTTTAGTTCCGGCATTTGACGCCTGGCGCTTGCCTAAACTGGCCAGCCTTTCCAATAGCGTTCTGCTGTTTTTACCCAACATTTTTGCTGCCTATTTTATCTTTTTTGCCGGCTATTTGGGTGGACGGCTTATCCGTATTACCCTTGAACAGCATGTGGGAAAAGGAGTTGCTATAACGGCACAAGGTACGGTGTTTACCACTGCCGGCCTTATTGCACTTAGCCAGCTGGGTGTGGCACAGGACTTTATTAAACTGCTATTTGCCGGTATAGTTCTGTTTATTGCGCTTTCTGCCGGTATAGCGTTCGGACTTGGCGGGCGCGACCTTGCGCATGATATACTAGTGCAGCTGCGCAAAAAGATACAACGCCGTCATCGTCTAGAGGCCTAGGACGACACCCTTTCAAGGTGTAGACCGCGGGTTCGAATCCCGCTGGCGGCACTTGGATGTGCTTTATAATCCATTGATTAATAACACAGTTTCACTAAACTGTAGTAAATGAATCTACTAGAATTATTAAATGGTATTATTATAACTATAGGCCTACCTGCTCTTACAATCACGAGCATATATATGGGTAGAAAATTGCAAACTCTTGATGATATCGTAGATAAAACTAAAGGAATAGATAAAAAAATCTCTGGACTTGCTAATGCAAATAATTCAATAGGGCAAGCAGTTATAGAAATTCAAAATTTTATAAGAGAAAGAGGTCAAGTTGACTTAATGAGTAAAGTTATTCCCTACGATGAGTATGGTGTTTCTAACAGCCCCATGGTTCTTAAAGAAGAGTATAGAAGATTTATTACTAAAACTTCGTTAGCAAAACAGATTGAAGAAAAAAATGACAAACTAGTGGTATGGCTTAAACAGAAAAAGCCTGAGACTGGTATTGATGCTCAACAATATATTGAGGAGTTAGTAACCTCAGGATCTATTGAACAAATACTAGATCTTAAAAAGTATAAGGAATATTTATATCAAACAGGAAGAACGCAGCAAGATGTAATAGGTATTTTAACTGTCTATCTTTTTGAAAAAATAATTCCCCAAGTTATTAAGTAAGGCGCTTATATCCAAATATCAGTGATTCATTTCTTTGGATATCCGATAAGATAGGTTTCAAAAACTAAGTGATTGGGATTGAGTTTGCGGATTTTGAAGGTGTACTTCTTGGGAGCAAGTTTTTCAATAAAGGGCTTAATCAAAAAGAAATCTTCAGGGCGGTGATACAAGGCAATGAGTAAAATGGGTTTGTCTCGTTTGATAATCTTTTTCATGCTTTTAATGGCTGCAAATTCTGCCCCCTCAATATCAAGCTTAATAAGTCCTACTGTTTTGTCCATTGATAGTGGTGCAGCGCCCCCCAATGGCCTGCTGGAAATAGTGACATTTGCAAGCTGCAGCTCCTGTATATGCTCCCACGCTTTTGCAGCCACCTGCGCATTAGGCTCGTATGAATAGACGTGTCCAAACGGGTAGAGCTGTGAAAATATATACGCCGAGTCAGCGTAATACCCTCCGCCGTCTATGGCTATAGTTCCCTTTTTGGCTGCAATATTTTTCTGGGGAACATAGGTTAACCCGTTATGAAACACAAAGACGGATTCTTCCAAAGGAAATGGGTATTTCCATATTCCATGGTACTGAGGAGGCACTCTATCAGCCTTTTGAAATTCGCGCTCTTTAATAGTAAACAAATTGCGATTAATAAGATTGTTGCGAGCAATATGCAGATACCGGTCATACACAGCGCATGCCACGCGTTTACTTTCTTGGTCCAGCCCAGCAAGCAATGGTTCCCATTGAGGACTGGGGTACAGCAAGAACCGTTGTGCTATCTCGTATTCCTCAGCATTGCGCACGGTATAGTTAAAGTTTTCCTTTACTAGAGCGGAAAAAACATCGAGCGTTAACCGCATCTTAGTACTGTTAAGTTTCCCAAAAAGTTTATCGGCAACGCCCCAGATTTGCATGAAAAAAGTTAGGTTTCGAGGGCACCTTTACCGACATGCGTGCGCATGTAGTACAGCTTTGCGCGGCGCACGGGGTGGTTTTTGGTAACCACGATCTGCTCAAGCATAGGCCAGGAAACCGGGAAAATACGCTCAATACCAATGCCTGACGTGCTCATTTTGCGAACGGTAAATGACTTATTTTCTCCGGCGTTTTTAATGGCAATAACAATGCCGGCAAATATCTGTTTTTTTAGTTTTTCGCCGTCTTTATATGTGGTGGTAACTTTAACCTCGTCACCAACATGTACGTCTACGTCCTTGACTTTTGTGAATAGTGCCATAAATAGATTACTCAATTATATACGGTTTAGCCCTTGTTAGCAAGTGGCTGTAGGCCATGTAGGGCATGCAACGCACGGATATATTCTATAAAGATGGGGTGCGGCTTCAACGGACGTGATTTGTACTCGGGATGCCCCTGCGTTCCCAAAAAAAACGGGTGCATCTCTTTGGGCAGTTCAACGATCTCAACCAGATTTTCTACCACTGACCGGGCGGAAATGACCAAACCAGCCTTTTCAAACTCATGAACATATTCGTTGTTAAACTCATAGCGGTGGCGGTGGCGTTCGCTCGTTAATCCTTTTTCCTCATCAATAAACCCGTTATGCTTGTGATATGCCTCCCATGCTGCTGTGTCTTTTTTAACAATAGCTTCCCACGCCCCAAGCCGCATCGTACCGCCATAGGCACGCCGTTTCATCAGCTTTTCCTGTGAGGGAATAAGATGAATAACCGGATGTGTTGTTTGCGGGTTAACTTCAACGGTATTAGCGTCGGTCCATCCTAACTTTTCCCGTGCAAACGCAACAACCCCCAATTGCATGCCATAACACAGTCCCAAATACGGAATCTTTTGGTTGAGTGCATAGCGTGCCGCAGCAACCATACCCTCAACGCCACGCTCTCCCCAACCGATGGGAACTATTAAACCGTCAACATCGCGAATGTAGTCTTCTGCTTTCCCCTTTTCTATAGCTTCTGCATCGATCCAAGTCGTTTGCGCACGCAAACCCTCATGCCATGCAGCATGATCAATGGCATCAAACAGTGCGGCATACGAATCGCGCAGTTTGTAATCGCCGGTCGTAAAGTACTTGCCCACAATACCAATGCGAACTATATCGCCTTCGCTTTTTGCATGCGCGATACGCTTGCACATCTTTTGCCACGAAGACAAATCACTCACTTTAGGCTCCAAATGAAACTTTTCTAAAATGCGCTCATCAACATGTTGTTTATGCAGTTGCAGCGGGACATTGTAGATTATGTCTGAGTCGGGCGCTGAAATAACATCATTGGGGTGTACGTTACAAAATAAGGCAAACCGGTCTTTGCGGCGCTGATCCATGGCCTGCTCTGAGCGGGCAACAATAATGTCCGGCTGAATACCCATGCTGTTAAGCGTACGAACCGACAGCTGAATTGGTTTTGTTTTTGGCTCCCCCAGATGCGCCGGCGTAGGCATATATCCTACGTGCACATGCAGCACCATACCGGGATTTTTTAGTGCCAACATACGGGCTGCTTCATAATAAAACACATTCTGGTATTCACCGGCCGTTCCTCCCAACTCCACTACTACAATATCAGCCTCATCCTTTTGTGCCGCCTTCATCCACCGTTTCTGGATTTCATCGGTAATATGGGGTATGGCCTCGACATCTTCTCCGTTATATTCAAATCTTCGTTCCCGCTCAATAACTGTGCCGTAAATCTGCCCGATTGTCATAAAATTAAGACGTCCCACATTTTTGTTTAAAAATTTTTCGTAGGCTCCCAGATCCATATCAGCCTCGGTACCGTCATCGCATAAAAAAGGATCACCGTGCTCTATGGGATTAATGGTTCCTGCGTCAACATTAAGATAGTTCTCACACTTAATGGGAGTTACCTTAAACCCCGCGCATTGGAGAAGAAGTGCAATGGAAGCAGAGGTTATACCCTTACCAATACCCGAGATGACGCCGCCGGATACGAAAATAAACCGCGTCATCGCCTCTTCACCTTTAGTTTTTTCAAAATACGTGAATCGATGGTTGCCCGCTTGAGCATAGTGAACGCCTCCGCGCGCAATTTCTTCTCGGGATACTGCTCAAGCAGTTTCTGTGCACGCTCACGCACCAGCTTTATTTCCTCCTCATCAATTTCCTGCTGTCCGTAGGCACGGGATATAAGAATACGAACCTCTTTTCCGTCGGTTTCGATAAAACCGCTTCCTGCAGAAAAAAACCGATCTTCACGATCTTCTTTGAGTATCACTACTCCGTCTTCAAGCAATGAAAGAAGCGGCATATGGTTGGGAAGGATAGAAATCTCACCATCGGGTGTGGTACAGGTTACCTCCTGTACATTTCCCTGGTAAACCTGCTTTTCAGGCGTCAGGATACGAACATTCAGATACTTCATCGCTTTATTTTACTTCGTCTATGCCCCCAACCATATAAAAGGCCTGCTCGGATTTGCTGTCATGTTTGCCTTCCAAAATCTCTTTGAATCCACGCACCGTGTCTTCGCGTTTCACATACTTACCGGGTTTTCCGGTGAATACCTCGGCAACAAACATCGGCTGCGTCAGAAAACGCTGGATCTTACGGGCACGCGATACCATAAGCTTATCCTCTTCAGACAACTCTTCCATACCAAGGATGGCAATAATATCCTGCAAATCTTTATAGCGCTGCAACACCAACAACACCTGCTGTGCCACGCCGTAGTGTTCCTCACCCACGATAGTGGGGTCAAGGGCGCGCGATGAACTGGCTAGCGGGTCGACAGCCGGATATAGTGCCTGCTCAGCCAATGAACGCTCAAGGGTAATAGATGCGTCCAAATGCGCGAAGGTAGCAACCGGTGCCGGATCAGAGTAGTCGTCTGCCGGTACGTATACTGCCTGCATCGAGGTGATTGATCCCTGTTTGGTTGATGTGATGCGCTCTTGGAGGGCGCTCATTTCTTCAGCCAACGTGGGTTGGTATCCGACTGCCGAAGGAATGCGTCCCAGCAGTGCCGATACTTCAGAACCTGCCTGTGCAAACCTAAAAATATTGTCGATAAACAACAACACGTCCTGGCCTTCTTCATCACGGAAATATTCGGCCATGGTAACACCGGTTAATGCAACGCGTGCACGGTTACCCGGAGGCTCATTCATTTGTCCGAATACCAGGGCGGTTTTCCCTAGTACTCCGGTTTCTTTCATTTCGTTCCATAAGTCATTTCCCTCACGGGTACGCTCACCCACACCGGCAAATACCGACACACCTCCATGTTCCTCAGCAACGTTGCGGATCAGTTCCTGAATCAGTACCGTTTTACCCACACCGGCTCCTCCGAATACGGCAATTTTGCCTCCTTTAATAAACGGAGCTATCAAGTCAAGTACTTTAACACCAGTTTCAAAAATAGCCGGTGAAGGGCTTTGGTCAACAAATGCCGGCGCCTTGCGGTGAATAGGATAATACTGTTTTGCCTTTACGGGCCCCAACTCGTCAACCGGACGGCCGGCTACATCAAAGATGCGGCCCAGGGTTGACTTTCCGACGGGCACGCTAATAGGCGCACCCGTGTTGTGCACCTTTACGCCACGCTGTAAACCAATGGTAGAGTCCAAGCAGAGAGCACGAACCCGTGTGGGTGAAAGAATGCTTTCGGTTTCAAGCAATAATTCTTGTCCATCAGATTTTGCTAGTAATGCGTCATGCACTTTAGGCATACCGCGTTCAAAATCAATATCAACTACCACGCCTCTAATTTCCTTAACCGAACCGGTGAACATCTTGGTATCCATACTATTTAATTTGAAACTGTTAACCGAGCCGTGTTCATATCCAAAAGCTCGTTGGTAATGCGTTCTTGTCGCAATCCATTGCGAAGCAATGTCATGCTGTATACCATGTCTTTCGCGTTATCGGTTGCGTTCTTCATGGCAATCATGCGGGCAGAATGCTCTGAAGCTTCGCTTTCCTGCACCGCTCCGCGTATCTTACTTTCCAAATAAAAGTCCAACAGTCCTTTCAACACCTCATGAGGTGTTGGTTCAATTGCGTATTCCAATTCCTTTTGCACGTCTTGCTCCGTTTTTTGAGCGATAGCAATTTCACTAAACGGCAACAGTATTTCGCGTACGGGGCGGTATACCAAACTGCTGATAAAGCGGTTATACAGTATGGATACGGTTTTGTATTTACCTTTTTCAAAATCATCTTTTGCAAGGCGGAATATAGCCGTGGCACTTTCTTCAAACGTTGGGTAAGAATTTGAGAAATCGGCAATCACTGACGCCCCTGCATGAATAAGAAACTGTTGTGCCTTGGTACCGACGGTTACAAACTCGTAATTGGCATCTGCGACCTGCATGGTACGGCCAAAAAAACGGAACAAATTAAAATTAAAAATGCCGCATAAACCTTTGTTTGATGACAGCACAATAACCAGCTCTTTAGTTGCTGCTGTGTTCTTTTGTACAAAAGAATATTCACCCAGCGATGATGAATGCGCTATGCGCGCAATGGTTTCTTCAAGCGCGTCCCGATACGGCTTGCCTCCCAATGCTTTCGCCTGGGCTTTTTTCATTTTCACTGCAGAAACCAATTGCATGGCTTTCGTTATCTGCCCTACATTCTGTACCGATTTAATTTTTTTCTTTAGCTGCCGAAGGTTCATGCCTTTTTACAAAAAAATACGTTATAAACTTTTTAGCAATTTTGTGCAGTTCGGTCTCAATTTTTTCGCTAACTATTTTTTCTTTTGCGATTACCTCAAGCAAAGCAAAATGCTTTGCTTTGACATACTCCAGCGCCTCTGCCTCAAACTGGGATATCGCAGTAACCGGAATGTCTTTGGTATACCCGCGAACACCAAACCACATCGTGACGACCTGTTCTGACAGAGTCAGCGGCTTGTTCTTTCCCTGTTTCAGCAACTCGTACATGCGTGCTCCCCGGTCAAGCGTTTTTTTGGTTTCCTCATCAAGCTCTGAAGCAAATTGCGAAAATGCAGCCAACTCGCGGTACTGTGCCAACTCTAGCTTGAGCTGCCCCGCAACCTGTTTCATGGCTTTTACCTGGGCCGATGATCCGACGCGCGAAACTGACGCTCCCACGTTAATGGCCGGACGCATACCCGCATTAAACAAATCTTTTTCCAAAAATATCTGGCCGTCGGTAATAGAAATGACATTGGTAGGAATGTAGGCAGCAATATCGCCCTCCTGCGTTTCAATGATAGGAAGGGCGGTAATAGAGCCTCCTCCTTTTTCGGGTGACAGTCGGCAGGAACGCTCAAGCAACCGTGAATGCAAGTAAAACACGTCTCCCGGGTATGCCTCGCGACCTGCCGGGCGGCGTAGAATAAGCGAAATCTGGCGGTACGCCCATGCGTGCTTGGTAAGGTCGTCATAAATAATCAAAACATCTTTTCCTTTGTTCATAAAGTACTCGGCAATAGCGCTTCCCGCATACGGGGCGATATACTGCAAGGAGCCCGGGTCGTTCGCACTAGCATTCACCACAATGGTGTACGCCATGGCTCCCGCCTCTGATAACAGATTAACCACCTGAGCAACCTTTGATTCTTTTTGCCCAATGGCAACATAGACACAAATAACCTGTTCATGTTTCTGATTCAGAATAGTGTCAATGGCAATGGTGGTTTTACCGGTAGACCGGTCACCGATAATCAGTTCACGCTGTCCGCGGCCGATGGGAATAAGGCCATCGATTGACTTAATGCCGGTTTGCAACGGAACCGAAACTTGCTTACGATGTACGATACCGGGAGCAATTTTTTCAATCTCTTCGCGTTCCTTGGTGGGAAGCGCGCCCTGACCGTCAATCGGTGCACCGAGTGGGTTAACTACACGACCCAGCAATTTTTCAGAAACCGGAATACTAAGAATCGTGCCATTGATGGTCACCCGATCCCCAACACGCAACTGCGTATAGTCATCAAACAGCAAGACCGCAACCTGAAATTCTTTAAGGTCGGTAATCATACCCACATGATTGTTACCCAGTGTCGCCATTTCTCCATAGCGAGCGTTAGGTAAACCTTCCACTACAGCTACACCATCATACAGTTCAATAATCTCACCGCTTTGTCCGCCAACAACCGGCGATTTAACGGATTCAATATCTTTTATAAGATTGTCGGCAAGGCTTGCTTTTTGTGCCATCGTGCTATGCCTGTAAACTTTCAAAAACTTGGTTTAACCTCCCTTTCAAGGAGAGATCAAAATAATAATCGTGAAACTTAATCGTCAGTCCCATCAACAGTCCCGGGTCAACGGTATTGACCACCTTCACGCTGTCATGCTGCATGCCAAAGGTATGTAAAATAGCCTCCTCATCCGCTCTAGATAAAGGATAGGGACTGCCGATTTCAACTGCCGCCTCGTGGCGTGCCATTAAATCCGCTACGCGCTCACGAAACGCTTTGTCATCCAACAGCACGACAAGCTGTGCTTCGACTTTTGACGGCCGAATATCATCGGGAAGCGTCTGCTTAGACGATTTATTCATTTTTAACGCGTGGCAACTGCTTGATGATATCTTTAGTAACCTCCTCCTGAAGTTCACGGCGTACCATGCCCTGCAGCGCTTTATCAAGCACTAAAGACGCAATACGCACCACGTCACTCCGAACCGACACGAGCATTCTGTTCTTTTCTTGCTCAATCATTTCCATATTATGTTCGCGTATCCGGTCCGCCTCTTCGTGCGCCTCCTTAATAATAGAACGTTTGGCTACATCCACCTCTTTTTTCATAGCCGTATACTCTTTTTTAAGCTTTTGTTCGGTTTCCTGCTGCATAGCCTCTTGCTTTTGCTGCAGCACACTCTCCTGCTCTTTTGCTTCACGCACCAGGCGCTCGAGCTGCGTTTGCTTTTCATGTTCAGCCCTAATCTTTTTCAAAAACGGCTTGTGTACATAACGCAGGTACACTACCAGCACAATGAAGAAATTAATCGTCTGCGCCAGCAACAGTCCTCCGTTTATTCCCAGCTTTTCCATTCTTTATGTAAATTTAATAATAAGTGATACCACGAGAGCGTAAATAGCAACGGCTTCAGCGAACGCGATAGCCAAAATCATATTGGTGGTAATATTTGATTGCGCTTCAGGATTGCGGCCAATAGCCTCAACACCCTTTGCACCAATCATACCAATGGCAAGGGCTGGACCAAGGGCACCAATAGCAATGGTGGTACCCATCATTATGTTTTTAACTGATTCTGCATCTGTCGACATACTGTCATCTCCTTTCTGTTCCGCCTTAAGCGGAATGTTTTGTAGTGGCAACTGATATAAAAATAGAGACTAACATCGTAAATACGACCGCCTGAATGAGTCCGACAAATATCTCAAACACTAAAAAAGGCAATGATACAAAGTACGGAATTAAAAATGCAACAATAACCAACAACACTTCTCCAGCAATAATATTACCAAATAAACGGAAAGCGAGCGATAGTGCGCGCGACAACTCGGATATAATTTCAAGCAAGCCCAACACAAAGTCCATGGGGCCACGCAAGTTGATGAACTTCGACATATACGCCCTAAAGCCCAGTTCACGAATGCCATAAAATTGTACCAACCCTATGGCTAATACCGACAATCCCAATGTGGTGCTTAAGTCGGCCGTGCCCCCACGCAAAAAGGGAACAATTGATTCCTCATGTCTAAAACCAATTGAACCGACGCCGGGCAGCAACCCAAACCAATTTGCTATAAGAATATAAATAAAAAACGTTGCAACAACCGGGAAATACTTGTTGATACTGTCTCCAAAAACCATTGCGAATAGTCCATACAGTCCGCGCAAGGCAAGGTCAAGAATACCGGTAACCGTTTTTTGGCCCCCGTAATACATAACGGCAACAACGATAAGCAGTAGGGCGACTAAGATATTGGTGATGAAGGAATTAGTGACCGATAGCAGGCCTGCGTGGAAGAGTGTTTCTGCTTTTATGCTGATGTGCGGCATGTCTATGATCTTGAATCAGTTTATAAATACTATAAAAGCTTGCTAATGTTCCTAAAAATAAAAATAGTACCGTTCCGAAGGGCGGTACGTTGAAAACTGTATCACAGGCGATACCTAATGTCAATGACACCAGTAACGGCGTGAGTATACGAAATGCTACATTAGACTGTCTCAGGGCCTCAATTACGATTTTTAACGGCGATTCACGAGAAGCACGGTGGTAGTGCGGGTTTTCGCGGATGTATCTGCTGCTACTCATATGCCTTTAACGATATGGCCTTGTCTATAAGCAATGTGGTTCTGCCCTCCTTTTCCTGAACGCTACCTTTCACCAGCACCGGTTCATCGATTTTCCATATTTTCTTGGTCTGTATATATACCTTGGGAAACACGACTGCCTCTACATCAGCCTGATAATCCGACAGTGTCACAAATGCCATAGCATGGTTGTCTCTCTTAGTTATTACCTCTTTTATTCCTTTCACCACGGCACCCAACACGATGTCTTTCATGCCCGGTTTGAGCTTTACCACCGATGTCGTCGATTTTTTCTGCAATATGGCGCGGTATCGTTCAAGCACATTTACCGATAACGCAAAGCCGATGACTTCCCGCTCGTATGCCAAAATATCAGCATCATTGCTCACTACTGTTTTAGGCAATACATCGACCGGGTGCATTTTTGCACTTATTTGTGAACCGGAAAATAATCCAAACTGCCCGCCATCTTCCTTTGCTTTCTGTGATTGAATATCCTTGATAATCTGCTCGTAATACACGCGCAGTTGCGTCCGGTTACCAAACGAATCAAAACAGCCGGCTTTAATAAGGCTGTCTACTGTTTTTTTGTTTACCCGTCGCAGGTCGACGCGCATAAGAAAATCCTTAAGTCCGGTAAACGGACCGTCTTTGCGAGCCTCCTGTATTGCTTCAATGGCCGCGTCCCCCACATTTTTGATAGCCGCCAGGCCAAAGCGAATCGAAGTGTCTTCTATAGTAAATTCGCTACTTGATATAGTAATGTCAGGCGGCAGCACCGCTAGTTCCATGCGCCGGCATTCGTTGAGTACATGGATAATTTTCTCATCACGCTGTGGCCCTGACGCTGATTCAAGCTCTGCCGTAATAAGGGCAGTCATAAATTCAACCGGGTAATGCGCTTTCACATACGCTGTCCAATAGGCTATAGTGGCATAACTGACTGAGTGAGGCATGTTGAATCCGTACGCAGCAAATTTCTCCATAAACCCAAACAGCTGTTCGGCCAATGCCCGTTTATATCCGTTCTTTAAGCACCCTTCAATAAATTTTACTTTTTCCTTTTTCATGAGTTCTTTCTTTTTCTTACCCATGGCCATGCGCAAACTGTCGGCCTGAGTCAGGGTATATCCGGCCATGCGGTGGGCAATTTCAGTCACCTGCTCCTGATAGACTAAAATGCCATACGTTGCTCCTAAGATTGGTTCAAGATCAGGATGCAGATAGGTAATGCTTTTCGGTTTTTTCTTGCCTTCAATAAACTGGGGAATAAGCGCCATAGGACCGGGGCGGAACAGCGCCACCATGGCAGCAATATCGGTAAACCTGTTGGGTTTGAGGTCTTTCGCGAGGCTTTGCATACCGCGCGACTCAAGCTGAAATACTCCCACGTTATTGCCTGACGCGATAAGCTCGTAGGTCTCGGGATCTTCTAGGGGAATATCTGCCACTTTTACCGTCTTTTTTCTCGTTTGCTTCACCAATTTTAAGGCATTTTCCAAAATAGTAAGGTTGCGCAGTCCCAAAAAGTCGATTTTCATGAGTCCCACGGCCCGTCCATCCGACACTGCATTCAAATCAAGACAATACATATCGTACTGGGTAATAATTTTCCCCCCGCGTGCCTCACGCTGAATCGGGGTGTATTCGGTTAATGGTTTATCTGCAACAACTACCCCCGCCGCATGCACCGATGCATGGCGCGAGACACCCTCAAGTTTCTTTGAAACATCAATCAGTTCTTTTACTTTTTCATTTGAGTCATACAGGTCTTTCAGTTCCGGGGACTCTTCCAACGCGCGGTCGAGCGACATGGGAAATCCCTGCTTTCCTTGGGGAATAATTTTTGCTATCCGGTCACCCTGTGAATACGACCATCCCAGCGCACGCGCCACGTCACGCACTGCCATACGGGCTTCCATGGTTCCGAATGTTATAATCTGAGCCACCTTATCCTCGCCGTATTTATTCATGACATAGCGTAATACTTCATCACGGCGTTTATCGGCAAAATCAATATCAATATCAGGAGGTGTCGGTCGGTCGGGATTTAAAAACCGCTCAAAATGCAGGTTGTGATACAAGGGGTCAATTTCCGTAATGCCCAATACGTACGATACCAACGAGCCTGCTGCAGATCCGCGCCCGGGGCCCACCGCTATTCCCTGCTCTTTTGCCCAGTTAACAAAGTCCTGCACAATTAAAAAATAGGTTGAATACCCTTTTTTGACAATAACGCTCAGCTCATAGGCAATACGGTCTTTCATCTCCTGAGTTACTTTACTGAACCGCTCAGGAAGCCGCTTATCAACCAGTTTCCTAATCCAGGTTTCCACGGTTTCACCTTTGGGCACGTCGTACGGAGGCAGAATCCAGCGGTCGTGGGGAATGGTAAGATTGCACCGATCGGCAATTTTCACCGTATTTTCAATAGCTTCGGGTAGATCGGCAAACTGCGCCTCCATTTCTTTGGCCGACTTTATGTAGAAATCGGGAACGTCAATCATAGACATAGGCCGCTCCGAGTCCTGCATAGAACTTCTCGTTTGTATGCACATCAACACTTCCTGCGCGTATGCGTCGCCTTTTGCAACATAATGGGCGTCATTGGTAGCCACCAATCCCAGCCCGTATTTTCTCGAGAGGGCAATTAGTTTCTTTTCAAGCCTTGGCAGCTGCGCTATTCCAGGATGCCGCTGCAATTCTATAAAAAAGTTCTCTTTGCCAAAAATGTCAATGAATGTCCGTATCCATTTTTCGGCATATTCAGGTTCGTCATTAAGAATTGATTTGGCAATAATGCCGGACATACAACCGGAAAGGGCTATTAAGCCCTTACTGTGTTTTTTTAACACCTCTACATCTGCGCGGGGTTTGTAATGGAAACCCTCAAGGTGGGCATGTGAGACAATCTTCATTAAATTTTTGTACCCTTCAAGGTTGGTGGCCAACAATACGAGATGGTACTGGTCATCGCCCATTTTTTTCTGCTTATCGAATCGTGAGGCGCGCGCATGGTATATCTCACAACCCACAATCGGCTTTAGTCCTTCATCAATCGCCTTCAGGTAAAACTTGAACGAACCGTACATGGCGCCATGATCTGTCAGCGCAACCGCTTTCATGCCCAGTTCACGTATTTTTTTCGTGAGATCCTCCAATCGGGACAACCCATCCAACAAAGAAAATTCCGAGTGGGTATGAAGATGCACAAAATCTGCCATTTCCGTTATCTTACCGCAGATGAGGTTGACAGTAAAGGCAAAAGTTGGGACAATTGAGAATATCATGTC